>CAZVEE010000018.1:0-48856 GCA_964625525.1 uncultured Alphaproteobacteria bacterium
TTGGTTTAGCGCGCTTTCCGGGCGGAAAACCGCACACACTTTTCCTGAAAGCGCTTTAGGACGCGGCAGTCAGAGATCGTTGGTTCACGACATGACCCGTCGCAAGCAGTATGGCGCCGATCACGGTCAACACGGTTTCCATGATCTCGCCAACGGGCAGCGCGACCGCGCAGAGCATCAGCGCCAACCCCGTCAGACCGAAGGCGCCCGGCTGCCACTGCTGGTGATGGCGGCGCCCACGCCAAAACGCGTAAAGGCTGATCGGCAGTGCCAAAGCAAGCAACAGCCAATGCACCCATTCGGAGGCCAAAATGCCAACCGAGATGGCCGGGATCGCCACAATGGCCAGGGGCAGCAGCAGGCAATGCGCCAAGCACAGGCTCGACAGCCCAATTCCGATCCCGTCCAACCACTTGCCCATGTCTTGCCCTCTGGTCCGTTGCGGCGGCGTGCATGACTGTTATATTATACGCTTTGACAGTCGCATTTCGCGGTAGCCCCGGCAAGTGCCTTCGCTGGGGTGGATCGCCCCGTTCCAACCCTCAACAGTCTGGAGGGCGCATGTCCCTGCCCCATGTCGCTGATACAGCCTCGCGAGAAGATCCGGCGCAGGTGGTTCACAGCCAGAAGCCAGATGTTTTCAAGGCTCTGACCGATCGTGAGATCGAGCTTGCCATCTGGCACCGCGCGGTCGACCCGGCGCTCGCGGCATGGACAGAGCAGCTTTCCGATGGGCCGAGCCCGCATGGGCGGTTCCGCGCGCCAGTGCCCGTCATCGCGGACACGCTGCTGGCTCTGTTCGACCATAAGGGGGTGAAGCGGAGCGAAGGTGCCCTCGCCTTCATCACGGACGCAACCGACCTGGCCCGCCGCTTCAGCGCCATCACCGGGGATCGCGACGTCGATGTGCGGGTCGATCACATTCAGCATGATGCCTGTTGGAAGTTCCACCGGGACTGTGTGCCCTTGCGGCTGATCTGCACCTATTACGGTCCCGGCACAGAATATGTGCCGCTCACCCAGTCCGACGCGGCGTTGGCGGCGCAGCGCGACTATGATGGTCCGCTGGAGCACATGCCGCGCTATGCGGTGGCCCTGTTCAAGGGCTCTAAGGACTCGCAAAACGGTATTGTGCACCGCTCGCCGCCGATCGCGGATCAGGGACTGTCGCGGTTGATGCTGTGTTTGAACTCGCCCACTGCCTTTGGATAAGGGGAACTCTTCGCGCAACGGCGTGAACGGCGCAGGCGTCACGGTCGCCGCATCGTAGGGCGTGCGTCAGAGAGGAAAGACCCATGCTCACCGGAAGCTGCCATTGCGGCGCGGTCCGCTTCACCTCGAGCGTCGTGCCTGACTGGGTGACCCAGTGCACCTGTTCCGTGTGCCGGAAGCTAGGCGCGTTGTGGATCCATGGGCCGCGGGCACAGTTCGTGATCGACCATGCCGAGGATGCGGTAATCCGGTATGTCTGGGGGGACAAAACGCTGGCGTTTGTGTCTTGCAAGACCTGTGGGTGTACGACCCATTGGGTCGGGATCGACCCGGACTCGCCCCATGACCGGATGGCCGTGAATGCGCGGTTGTGCGACCCCAAGGCCATTGCCGGGATCCGGGTGCGCACCTTTGACGGGGCCGACAGCTGGGCATTCCTGGATTGAAGCCAAGGCGCCGCGGCTGTGGATCATTCCAGGGAAAACGGGCCGGCAGGCGCCCATCACTGTGCATAGGCATAGGGACAGACAGCGACTTATCCCCATAATGCGAATCGCGTCAGGTTCTTGTGGACCAAGGTTACCGTCGGCTTGCGGCGGTGATCGTTTGGGACCATCAGGAGACCCATGGTTACGCAATCCCCTGTCCCTTTCCTGCCCGCCGAGCCCGACGCCGCCGCCGAGACGGAGGCCGAGTATCGCCGCCAGCCCGCCTCTATCGAGACGGAGCAGGCGCTGCTGGGCGCGATCCTGGTGAACAACGAGGCCTATCACGAGGCCTCGGCGGTGCTGGATCCAGAGCATTTCTTCGACCCGCTGCACCAGCGTCTCTTTGCCACCATTGGCAAGATCATCGAGATGGGCCGCATCGCCTCGCCGCTCAGCGTGGCGCCCTATCTGGAAAACGATGTGGTGTTGCGCGAGGTCGGGGGGCCGAACTATCTCGCGGTGATGGCTGCGGCGGCCACGTCTTCCGTGGGGGCGGGGCAATATGCCCAGACGATTTTTGATCTTGCGGTGCGCCGGGGCCTGATCGGCATTGGCGAGGCGATGACCACGCGCGCCTTCGACGGTGATATCGATGATGAGCCGCAGGCGCAGATCGTGGAAGCGGAACAATCCCTCTACGAATTGTCCGAGAAGGGCAAATATGGCGCCGGTGCCAAGGACTTCGCCAGCGCGCTGGAAAGGGCGCTGACCAACGCCGACGCAGCTTTTCGGCGCGATGGCGGGCTCTCGGGCCTGGCTACGGATTTCACCGATGTGGACCGACGGCTCGGCGGTTTGCAGAAGTCAGACCTGATTATCCTGGCCGGGCGCCCGGGCATGGGCAAGACCTCCTTTGCGACCAATATGGCGTTCAACGTGGCGCGCGCGTTTCGGGCGGGCCAAGACGCCACCGGCAAAGAAACGGTCGAATCCGGCGGCCGGGTGCTGTTCTTTTCGCTCGAAATGGCGGCTGACCAGCTTGCCACCCGGATGCTGGCCGAGCAGGCCATGGTGCCCTCGCACAAGATCCGCGACGGATCGATCACACGAGATGATTTCGGCCGGCTCACGGACGCGGTCTCGGAGATTCAGCATATTCCGCTGCATATCGACGACACGGGCGGGCTGTCCATTTCAGCCCTCGCCAGCCGGGCGCGGCGCATGGCGCGCAAACCGGGACTTGATCTTATCATCATTGACTATGTGCAGCTGTTGCAGGGCTCCGGCCGCAAGCGCTCGGAAAACCGGGTGCAGGAGATGACCGAGATCACGACAAGCCTGAAGGCGCTGGCGAAAGAACTCAGCGTGCCGATCATCGCCCTGTCGCAGCTGTCACGCGCCGTGGAAAGCCGCGATGACAAGCGCCCGCAACTGGCGGATCTGAGGGAATCGGGATCCATCGAGCAGGACGCGGACATCGTGATGTTCATCTTCCGTGAAGAATATTATCACGACCAGAAGCGCCCCGGCGGCACCGACGAGGCGGACGCGCATCTTTATACGAGCGACGCCGACGTGCAGGACAAGCTCGCCAAGTGGCAGGAGAAGAAGGACCGCATCGCCAATCTGGCGGAGGTCATCGTCGCCAAGCACCGCCACGGCCCCACGGGCGTCGTCACCTTGCATTTCGATCCCGAGATCACCCGCTTCCACAACTATGCCGGGCCGTCACGGGCGCCGGATGGTGGGCGCTGATCCCACGGCGTAGCCGGCTTGCGTGGTCGGCCCCCGCGCGGCATCATCGCGTCCAGGGTGTAGCAGTGCGCGCCGTGATGGGCGGCGCGTTAAGGGGGGACGCCATGGAGCGGCTGTTCGATTTTGAATCGTCCATCCTGGACGCGGTCGCCGCCGCCTCGGCGGGCACGGTCGACTTTCAATGGGGCACGGCGATCCTGTTCGTCGTCGTCGCGCTCGGGGGCATGGTCCTCAGCGGTATCATCGCCGGCAATGTACAGGAACGCACCGTCGGCACCTCACGCGCGCCCACCACCGGCGACACCCTGGCCATGTCGGTCCCGGCGGTCATTCTGGTGATCGTGCTGTTCTGGGTGCTGACGGGCCGGTTCGTTTGGGAATACATCCTGGTCGCGCTCGCCATCGGCGCCATCACCCAGATTTTCTACTGGATCGTGGACAGCTTCCTCGGCGTTCAGGACGAAGCCAAGCGGGAGAAAGTCCACCTGCTGCCGCAGCTGCATATCAGCGGGATTTTGGGCTGTCTGATTCTGGTGCTGCTGATGGTGAACCTGCTCGTCGTGCTCTGGTCCATGTATTCCGCGCTGATGGCTTCATTCCGCACGGATCTGGGCGAGCTGGAACGACACGCGCGCGTGGCCGTGTACCTGTTCGCGGTCCCCTCAGCCTCAGGCTTTTTGCTGCTCATGCCGACCTTCTGGTCGAACTTGTCGAACAAATATCTGGATGCGGATGTGCGCGGCTACACACTGGCGCGCGCGCTGCCCTTGTCGCTCGTCACGGCCATCATGCTGGCGTTTCCGGCCATCATGTTCGAGCGGGTGGACGCAGCCCAGTCCTTCATTGCCTATCTGCCCGATCTGGATGACATGGTGTGGCTGCCGGCCGCGCTATTCGGCATTTTCGGGCTGCTGCCGTTCCTGTTCGGTGCGGTCAATCATCGCCAGCTGGTGGCCCAGCGCTATACGTGGCGGTCCAAATGGCTGACGGACCTGTCAGAAGCGGTGGACAATGAGGTGCTCATGGAGCGCCAGCGCAAAAGCCTGATCGACGAAATGAATCGGATGATCCAGCGCACGCCCTACTTCGAGAACTATCTGCACACCGTAATGCGCGACCACTATCCGGACCGGGCGGAGTTCGAATTGCGCCTGCCGCTGTTTGACTTCCAGGACAATGCCGAAGACGAGATGCAGCTCGCCATCATCAATGAGTACAAAACGGATCTGTATCAATGGGACCGGCTCACGGCCTATCTTGACGATCTGTTCTTGTATTTCCACACGCTGGAGGAGCGCCCGGTGGACTCGGCGCAAGTCCAACGCTGGATCGCCAGCGCCGAGCGAACCCAGAGCATTTCCACCGGCATGGCCATCTCGCCGCTGGGCGGCATCATCATCACCGCGCTGGTGGGTCAGGCCTTCAGCATCGCCCAGCCCTATATCGAGGATTTGGTGCAACGCATTATTCAGTAGCATGGCCGCCACAGGAGGGCCGGAATTGGCTGCGCCCATGGGCGCTTAACCAAGCCCTGCCCTCTTCCATGCTATGAGTGATGCATGACAGCACGTCCCGTTTTCCAAACAGCCCCCGTGATGGCGCCCGCCGCCACGGGCCTTCTCGACGCCGGTGTCCCGGCGGCGCATGCCAGTACTGTGCTGACCGTGGATCTGGATGCGGTGGCGCGGAATTTCCGGGCCCTGCGCGAGATCTCGCGCCCGGCCCGGGTGGCCTGTGTGGTCAAGGCGGATGCCTATGGCCTGGGGGCGGTGCCGGTGGTCTCGCGGCTGGCCCGGGAGGGCTGCGATTTCTTCTATGTCGGTCATTTGGAAGAAGCGTTGCGCTTGCGCGAAAGCTGCGGCGAGCCGCTCCGTGGCGTGGTGCTGGCGGTTTTGAACGGATTGGTGCCAGGCGCAGAGCGGGTCTATGCGGACCATGCGGTCACGCCGGTTCTGAACACCCTCGACGAGGTGGCCCGATGGCGCCAGACCGCGCCAGGCCACCCGGCGATCCTGCATGTGGACACGGGCATGAACCGGCTTGGGCTCGACGGCCCTTCGCTGGACCAGGCGGCGGGCGACGCGCGGGTGCTCGCGGATCTGCCGCTGCTGGCCGTGATCAGCCACCTGGCTTGTGCCGATACGCCGGCGCATCCTCAAAACGCGCAGCAACTGGCGCGCTTTCGCGCTGCCTTAGCGCGCTTGCCGGCGGCATCGGCGAGCCTTGCCAATTCTGGCGGAACATTGAGCGGGCGTGCCTATCATTTCGACGCTGTTCGTCCAGGCATTGCACTCTATGGCGGTAACCCGTTCGATGGGGCTGCCAATCCCATGGCTCCGACAGTACGCTTGAGTGCGCGCATCCTGCAGGTGCGTCGAATTGACAAGCCCGAGGCGGTCGGTTACGGAGCCACGGCTCTGGCGCAGGGCCCCCGCCGCCTTGCGACGATTGCAGCGGGTTATGCGGACGGTTTGCCCCGCTCCCTGAGCGGTCGCGGGGCCGCTTACTGGCGGGGCGTCCGGTTGGCGATACTGGGTCGCGTCTCGATGGATTTGATCACGCTTGACGTGACGGATGCGCCGGAAGAGGCCATAGTGCCGGGCACCATTGTGGATGTGATCGGACCGGACCAAAGCGTGGACGCGCTGGCTGGCGCGGCGGGCACTTTGGGCTATGAATTGCTCACGGCCCTCGGCGCGCGATACGCACGGCGCTATATCGGTGCGTAAGGACGAATGGCCGAGAGGCCACACGGATTTGTAGGTTGCACGGGCGCTCAAGCAGCGCCTCAAATTGGGTTTGAGCGCAGCGCGGTCGAGGGGCTAAAGACGCATGTTTGACGCCAAGCGGGGGCAACTCAGCGACTGGAACGTGCTGGCCATCATCGGCCGTGTGGCGTTGACGTTTATGGGAGAGGTGGGACGCCTGTCCAGCTTCACCGCCACCGCCGTCATGAGCGCCTTCCGTCCGCCGATCTTCTTTTCCCTGATCGGCTTGCAGATGCTACGCATCGGATACTTTTCGCTACCTGTTGTGGGCATGACGGCGTTTTTCACCGGCGCCGTGCTCGCCTTGCAGATTTATATCGGCGGCTCGCGCTTTAACGCGGAAAGCATCGTGCCAACGATTGTGGTGCTGGGCATCACGCGGGAGTTGGGACCGGTGCTGGCGGGGTTGATGGTGGCGGGCCGGGTCAGTTCGGCGATCGCGGCGGAACTGGGCACCATGCGGGTGACCGAGCAGATCGACGCGCTGCGCACCCTGTCAACGGATCCCTTCCAATATCTCATCGCGCCGCGCTTGATCGCGGCGGTGATTTCGCTGCCGCTTCTGGTGCTTGTGGCCGATGTGATCGGCGTCATGGGCGGCTGGCTTGTGGGTACCCAGTCACTGGGCTTCTCCTCCGGCCCCTATATTCAGAACACGCTCGATTTCCTGGAGACCGACGACGTGACGTCCGGTCTCGCCAAGTCGGCCGTGTTCGGGTTCATCATTGCGCTGATGGGCTGTTATCACGGCTATTACAGCAAGGGCGGCGCACAGGGCGTGGGGGCCGCCACGACCTTCGCGGTGGTCAATGCCTCGATCCTGATCTTGGCGGCCAATTATCTGCTCACCTCTCTGCTGTTCTCGTGAGGCACCCATGACCCCCTCTCCCGACACGCAGAGCAGCCCGGCGGCCGGCGGCGCCAATGCACCCATGCTGGAACTCAACTGCGTCTACAAAAGCTTCGGTCCCAAAAAGGTCCTGAACGGCCTGAGCCTCACCGTGCAGCGCGGCCGCTCGCTGGTGGTTATCGGCGGCTCCGGCACGGGCAAGTCGGTGATGCTCAAATGCATTCTGGGCCTGCTGTCGCCGGACGGAGGCTCGATCAAAGTGGATGGTGAGGAAGTCACCACCATGTCCCAGGGCGAACGCGCCGGGGTGATGTACAAATTCGGCATGCTGTTTCAGGGCGCCGCGCTCTTTGACAGCATGCAGGTGTGGGAAAACGTGGCCTTCGGACTGATCCAGGGGCGGGGCATGGCCCGGCGCGAGGCCAAGGAAATCGCCATCGACACCCTTGCCAAAGTGGGTCTGGGGCCGGAAGTCGCCGAGCTGTCGCCCTCCGAACTGTCGGGGGGGATGCAAAAGCGGGTGGGCCTGGCGCGCGCCATCGCCACGGAACCGGCCGTGCTGTTCTTCGACGAGCCCACCACTGGTCTCGACCCGATCATGGCCGACGTGATCAATGAGCTGATTATCGACCGGGTGAAGGAACTGGGAGCCACGGCGCTCTCGATTACCCACGACATGGCGAGCGCCCGCAAGATCGCCGACGATATCGCCATGATCTACAAAGGCCGCATCATCTGGCGCGGGCCGGCCGACACGATCGAAAACTGCGGCAATGAATATGTGGAGCAGTTCATCAGCGGCCGCGCCGATGGCCCCATCAAGATGGACGTCCTGAAAGCGTGATCCGGGACGGCGTGATTAGGGGCTGTCCGTCGGCGCTTCACTGCGCACGACGGCCGTATCCTGGTGAATACGCTGCCATGCCCACAAAAAGCTCAACCCGATGGGCAGCAGCAGAAACAGGTTCACCGCGATCAGCGCCGACACGCCCTCCAGCGTGACACCACCGATCTGAACGACCGAACTGACATCACCGGTCACCAGGGCATCGGCAAAGGGAGGGCCCAGTGCCACCAGCACCACGCTGTCATAGCCAAAGACGAAAGCCATGCCCCAGCCGGGCCGATTGATGAGCGCATGGGCCATGGCGGTGATGGCCCCCACCAGAATGGCCCCTGCTCCGAACAGGATTTCGATACCGCCTTCAGCCCGCAGCAGGCCGAACTCCCAGCCGGGATAGGACGGGTCCAACAGGCCGCGAAAGGGCACCACTGCCGTAATCGCCGCCACCGGCAAATGCGCCACGGCCACCAGCAGAGATCCCCACGACCACCGCAACTGATAGGCGTAATAGGCGAACACCACCAGAATCACGCTGGCGATCACCATGCCCACATACGGCCAGTGGGTATTTGAGAAATCCATGTCCATTTAGCGTCCCTGCCCCAATGTGCTCACAGTGAGGCCAAGCGCCGGGCGCGTCAATGTGGCCACCAGATGGTGAACAGCGCCCTACACCGGCGCCTTGCTTACCCCATCGCGAGAGGCCCGAGTCGGCTAGGGTGCGGGCCATGAGCAAGATGGCGGAACGCTTTGCCTGTCAGTCCTGCGGAGCGGTCTATGCCAAATGGCAGGGCCGGTGCGACAGCTGCGGCGGCTGGAATACGATCGAGGAAGACCCGGGCTTGGCGGCGGCGGCGGGCGAAGCCGCGCCGAAGGGCAGCCTGGCGAAATCGGGCGCCAAGGGGCGCTCCATTGACCTGGTGTCGCTGGCGGGAGAAGGCGATGACCCTCCACGCCTCGTCTCGGGCATGGCGGAGCTGGACCGGGTGACGGGCGGCGGGCTGGTCCCGGGGTCTGCGACGCTGGTGGGCGGTGATCCGGGCATTGGCAAGTCCACGATCCTGTTGCAACTGGCCGCACGGCTGGCAAGCGCCGGCTATCCGGTCGCTTACATCTCGGGCGAGGAAGCGGTGGCGCAGGTGCGGCTGCGCGCAAGCCGCCTGGGTCTGGCAGAGGCGCCGGTGAAGCTCGCCTCGGCCACCAATCTGCGTGACATCCTGACCACTTTGGAAAAGGACAATCCGGCGCTCGTCATTGTCGATTCGATCCAAACCATGTGGACCGACACGCTCGATTCCGCCCCAGGGACCGTGTCTCAGGTGCGGGCCGGGGCGCAGGAACTGGTGCGCTTTGCCAAGCGGTCGGACACCGCCCTGGTACTGGTGGGTCATGTGACCAAGGACGGGCAGATCGCGGGTCCGCGCGTGGTGGAGCACATGGTGGACACGGTGCTCTATTTCGAAGGCGAGCGCGGGCACCAGTTCCGGATCCTGCGCGCGGTGAAGAACCGCTTCGGCGCCACCGACGAAATCGGTGTCTTCGAGATGACGGGCGCGGGACTGTCGGAAGTGGCAAACCCTTCGGCCCTGTTCCTGGATGCACGCGACGCGGACGCGGCCGGATCGGCGGTGTTCGCAGGGATCGAGGGCACGCGGCCGGTGCTGGTGGAAATCCAGGCGCTGGTCGCGCACACGCCCCTTGGCACCCCCCGGCGCACGGTGGTGGGCTGGGACACCGGGCGGCTCGCCATGGTGATCGCCGTGCTCGACACGCGCTGCGGTGCGGGTGTGGGGGCCATGGATGTGTATCTGAACGTGGCAGGGGGCCTGCGGGTGTTGGAGCCGGCGGCGGATCTGGCAGTGGCGGCTGCCCTCATGTCATCAGCGATGGGCGTGGCGCTGCCCAAAGACACCGTCTTTTTCGGCGAAGTGGCGCTCTCCGGGGCGGTGCGGCCGGTCTCCCAGGGCGAGGCGCGGCGCAAAGAGGCCAAGAAGCTTGGTTTTGCGCGCGCCGTCGGCCCGGTCCCGCGTGGCCAGAAGCAAACAGGGGGTAAAGGCCGCGCTAAGGCGTCAGAAACACTAATGAGCGTACCAGTGTCCTCACTTGCCGACCTGATCGACTGGATCCGCACGGAAGGCCAACCGGAGCCGGGCGGCCCAGCGGTCGGTCCCTGACCGTTGCGCGCGAGGCTCTCGCCGCGCACCTCAAGAGGGCCTGTCCATGACTCTCGTCGATGTTCTCGTTCTACTCGTGATCGCGATTTCTGCCTTCGTCGCTCTGCTGCGCGGGTTTTCTCATGAAGTGCTATCGCTGCTGCGCTGGGTGATCGCGGCGCTCATAACGGGGGGCGTGCTGTGGCTGTCCGGGTCCACGATCGATCTGTTGGGCGCGGCGGCGGGACCGGTGAAAGTCATGCTGGCGGTGGGATTGTTCGCCCTCTTGCTGGTGGTGCTGCACCGGGTGAAACAGCGCCTGCTGCCCGATGACCGCTCTGAAGCCATGAGCGGCTGGGACCAGGTGATGGGCTTTGTCTTCGGCGCGGCGCGAGGAGTTCTGGTTGTCGCGGCGCTGTTTAAAGCGTATCTGGTGATCGCGGACGGGGGCGCACCGCAATGGGCGCGTGATGCTCGGCTCTATCCGGTGATCGCGGGCACATCAAATCTCTTGAATGCGGTGGTGCCCGGAGAGATAACTGACCGTGCGGCCAGCGTTGCCGCCCCGCGCCCGGTGCCCCGGACCGCCCCGGCGACGCGCCAGCCAGAAACGGTCCCGCGCCCGGTTCTGCGCGCACCGCGCCCGGCCGGCGTAACCGAACCGGCGGCGAGCGCAGCTGATACCGGATCCCAGGACGGGTCCGACGACGAGACCGAAGGATACTCGCGCGACGAGCGCAACGCGATCGAACAGCTTCTGCGCAACAAGTTGGATTCGCCCTGATGGCTTTTTCGACCGACGACCGGACGCCACCGCCCTCCCCCAACAGCCGCCTTGCGGCGTCACCCGGAACGGCGGAGCGGGATGCGCCCGGAATGTCGGTCGAGGACGATTGCGCAGACGACAAGTTCAAGGACGAATGCGGTGTCTTCGGCATTCTCGGCCATGACGACGCGGCGGTGCTGACGGCGCTGGGATTGCACGCGCTTCAGCACCGGGGACAAGAAGCTTGCGGGATTGTGTCCTTCGACGGGGAAGGCTTCAACTCCGAACGCCATATGGGGCGCGTGGGTGAGCATTTCGGGCGCGACTCCGGCCGGCTCGCTAAGCTGCCGGGCGCGGCAGCCATCGGCCATGTGCGCTATCCCACCTCCGGCGGGGCATTGATGCGCAATGTCCAACCGCTTTACGCCGACCTGCCCACGGGCGGCATCGCCATGGCGCATAACGGCAACCTGACCAACGCCAATGCCCTGCGCCGGGAACTCGTCGCAAATGGCGCCATCTTCCAGTCCACCAGCGACACCGAAACCATCCTGCATCTGATCGCCACCAGCCGCGCCGGTCGCATTGCGTCGCGCATGGCCGATGCCCTGCGCCAAATCGAAGGCGCTTATTCGCTGGTGGCGCTGACGAACAAAAAACTAATCGGCGTGCGCGATGCGCATGGGGTGCGTCCGCTGATCATCGGCAAACTGGGGAAGGCGGACGTTCTGGCGTCTGAGACCTGCGCTCTCGACATTCTCGGTGCGGACTTCGTGCGCGAAGTGGAACCGGGAGAGATGGTGATCTTCCAGAAGGGCCGGGAGATGCGCTCGGAGTATCCGCTCCCCTCCCGGGACCGACGCTTCTGCATTTTCGAGTATGTCTATTTCTCCCGCGCCGACAGCAGCTTTGACAATGTGAGCGTGTATGAGGCGCGCAAGAATATCGGCCGTGAACTGGCGCGCGAGGAACCGGCGGACGCGGATATCGTGATCCCGGTGCCGGACTCCGGCTTGCCCGCGACGTTGGGCTTTGCCGAGACGGCGGGCCTGCCTTTCGACTATGGCATCATCAGAAACAACTATGTGGGCCGTACCTTTATTCAGCCCACGCAGAAATCGCGTCAGCATGCGGTGCGCTTGAAGTTCAGCCCCAACCGCTCGGTACTCGACGGGAAGCGCGTGGTGCTGGTCGATGACAGCATCGTGCGGGGCACCACGTCGCTGGGCATTGTGCAAATGGTGCGCGATGCGGGCGCGCGCGAAGTGCATATGCGGATTGCCAGCCCGCCCACCATCGGCTCGTGCTTTTACGGCGTGAATACGCCGATGACGAACGAACTCATCGCCTCGCGCATGTCCACCCGCGAGATCGAAGCCATTCTCAAAGTGGACAGCTTGGGCTATCTCTCCATTGACGGGCTGCACCGGGCCATGGGCCGACCAGAACGTGACGCGGAAAACCCAGGCTTCTGCGACGCCTGCTTCACCGGTGATTATCCGATCCGGCTTTTTGACAAAGAGGAAGGCGGCCTCTCCAACCAGTTGAGCTTTTTGCAGTAATGACATCCGCATCCGAACCGTCCGCCGCCCGCACTATTCTGATCACCGGCGCTTCGCGCGGCATTGGCCGGGCGCTAGCGGTGGCGTTCGGGCGCGCGGGCGCAGAGCTGATCCTGGTGGCGCGCACCGTGGGCGGCCTAGAGGAAACCGATGATCAGGTGCGCGCGGCGGGTGGCCAACCGGCGACCCTGGTACCGCTCGACCTTGCCGACCATGACGGGATCGACCGCCTGGGCGCGAGCCTCTACGAGCGCTGGGGCCGGCTCGACGCCCTGATCGGCAATGCGGGTATTCTGGGTCCGCTGAGCCCGCTCGGCCATATTGAAGTCAAGACCTGGGATCAGGTCATGGCGGTGAATCTGACTGCCAATTGGCGCCTGATCCGAGCCATGGATCCGCTGCTGAAGCTGTCACCAGCGGGGCGCGCGGTGTTCCTCACTTCGGGCGCGGCGCGCAAGCACCGGCCCTTTTGGGGCGCGTATGCAGCCAGCAAAGCGGCACTGGAAAGCCTTGTGCTCACCTATGCGGCGGAATGCGATACCACCGCCGTGCGGGTGAATCTGGTGAATCCGGGGCCCATGCGCACGGTCATGCGAGCCCAGGCCATGCCGGGGGAAGACCCCGAGACCCTGCCCCTGCCCGGTGCACTGGCGCCGCTGGTGATGGCCCTTGCCGACCCGGCCGAGACGCGCAACGGGGCTGTGGTGGCCTTTGATCCGGCTCCGGCGCCAACCAAGGATGGCGCCGGAGCACCGGCCTGAGCACCCAGTCGTCCTTCACATCAGTCGTCCTTCACATCAGTCGTCCTTCACATACGGGTTCTTGCGCTCGCGCCAGAAGAAGCGGATGGGCACGGCGGGGATGTCGAACGTCTCCCGGATCGAATTGATCATATATCGCGTATAAGAATCCGGGAGTTCATCCGCTCGCGTCGTAAAGGCCGCGAAAGTGGGCGGGCGGCTCTTCACCTGAGTCACATAGCGGATGCGCACGCGCCGGCCACTCACGGCCGGGGCCGGGTGACGGGATTGCGCGCCTTCCAGCCAGCGGTTCAACCCGGCCGTGGGCACACGCTTGTTCCACAGGTCATAAACATCAAAGGCAGAGTTCATCAGCGCCTCGACGCCCCGGCCATGCTCGCCGGAAAGCGGCACCAGCGGCACGCCGCGCACTTGGGGCAAGAGCCGGTCCACCATCTCAATGGCATCGCGATGAGCCGCCTGCTTGTCCTCCACCAGGTCCCACTTGTTGTACCCGATGACGAGCGCCCGGCCCTCGCGGATCACCAGATCGGCGATGGAGAGGTCCTGTTTTTCAAACGGGGTTTGGGAATCGATCAGAAGAATGACGACTTCAGCGAAACGCACCGCACGCAGAGTATCGGACGTGGAGAGCTTCTCGATTTTCTCCACGACACGGGATTTGCGGCGCAGACCCGCGGTGTCGTAGAGCTTTACCGGTCGGTCTTCCCAATTCCACATCACCGCAATGGAATCGCGGGTGATGCCGGCTTCCGGGCCCGTCAGCATCCGATCCTGCCCGATCAGCGTATTGATCAAAGTGGACTTGCCCGCATTGGGCCGGCCCACCACGGCGATGCGCAAGGGGCGATCGGGGCCCAGCTCGTCGGGCTCGTCTTCTGCCACGTCTTCGACGCGCCCGGCCGGGGCGTGGACGGACTCCAGGCCGGTTTCGAGCGCCGCATAAAGGTCGCCCATGCCCTCGCCATGTTCGGCAGAGACGGCAATCGGTTCCCCCAACCCCAGCGCGAAAGCGTCATAGAGGCCCGCGTCCGAAGCGCTGCCCTCGCATTTGTTGGCCACGAGCAGGACCTTGGCGGGCTCTTTGCGCAACAGGTCCGCGAAATGGCGATCAAGCGGTGTGACGCCTGCGCGGGCATCGATCACGAAGAGGCACAGATCAGCACCGGCGATGGCGGCTTCGGGCTGGGCGCGCATGCGTGCTTCCAGCCGCTCGCCCTTCACGTCTTCCAAGCCCGCGGTATCCACGGCCAGGAAGCGCAGATCACCCAGACGCGCCTCCCCCTCCCGCCGATCGCGGGTCACGCCCGGCGTATCATCCACAATGGCCAGCCGCTTGCCGACAAGCCGGTTGAAGAGGGTGGACTTGCCCACATTGGGCCGCCCGATAATCGCAACAGTGGGCAGCATGAGCCTCAGGGCTCCTTTGCACTCTAAAAAACAAAGGCCCGGTCGCAGGCAGCGCGACCGGGCCGGGATCCGTTCGCCGCAGCGATGTTACCGCATGGCGGTCAGGGTGCCGTCGTCGGTCAGCACATACACGACGCCATTGGCGACCACGGGCTGGATATAGGCTTTGCCGGGGCCGCGGAAGGCGGTCATGACTTTGCCGTCGGTCGGATTGAAAAAGGCCATCTCGCCGAGCGAATTGACCATCAGCAACCGCCCAGAGACGAGCAGCGGGCCCGTCCAGGCGACGGTGCCGGAGCGGTCTTCCGGGTCTTCATAGCGCTTCAGGCGCGTCAGCCAGCGGATGCGGCCGTCACGACGGGAAACACAGATCAGCTCGCCTTCCACCGTGACCAGGTAAAGGAATTCTCCTGCCACCCAAGGCGTCTGCGTGCCCGCGATATTGCGCGTCCAGACCCGCTCGCCGGTGCGCATGTCAATGGACACCATGCGGCCGGAATGGCTGATGGCGTAAACCCGACCATCATCAATCACCGGCCGGCCGGCAATATCGTTGATGCCAGCCATGGCCGTGGTCTTGCCCGTGCGCACCAGGGAGTCGGTCCAGATCTCGCGGCCGTTCTGCACCCGCACGGCGATCAACTCGCCGGAGGTAAAGGGCGCGACCACCACATCGCCGGCAATGGCCGGGCTAACGGCCGAGAGGATCCCGGCGGTCTCGCTCATGGCGCGGTGATCCCACAGGCTCCGCCCGCTTTCGCCATCATAGGCGTGGAGTTGGTTATCGGTCGCCACCACGAAGACGCGGCCGCTGTCGAAGGTCGGCGCAGTACGGATGGGCACGCCCACCGCTTTTTGCCAGACCGGCTCGCCATTCGCCGCATCAAGCGCGACCACCTGGCCAAAGCCATTGGCAACGAAAAGCTTGCCTTCACCGAAGGCCATGCCGCCGCCGAACCCAACGCGCGCGCGCTCATCATCGGGGACAAGCGAGCGTTCCCAGAGCTTGTCGCCATCCACGCGGGCGAAAGCCCGCACGGTAGACCGGGCATCAAGCACGTAGATGCGCTCATCGGCGATGATGGGCGGGGCGGTCAGAGGCGAATCGTTGGAGGAGCCCGTGCCCGCTCTGACGGACCAGACCCGCTTCAGGATCTGGGAGTCGCCCACTGGACCTTCGCCCACCGTCAGGTGCTGCATGGCATTGCTGGCGACACCGCCAGGCTGAGACCACGCCGTGTTCACCCGCGCCGCCGGCACGGTGACCTCTAGATCCGCGATCCGGGGATCCGGTTCGAGTTTTTGTTGAAGCTCCAGCACCGAGATGCGCCGGCTCGCCGGGGCGATCTCCTGGTCGGAGTCATCACCGCTGCCGCCATCCACCAAATCCAAAAAGGCGCAGGAGGCCACTAACACGCTCAGGCCCATCACTGCCGTGAGGCGCGCCGCCCGCGCGCTGATGGTTGCGAAAGAGATCTGGCCGCCGGCCGCTATACGCTCACTCATGGGTCATTCCCCTCCGCCGCCCCGCCTGTCATCTGCGTGCCCGTGCCCTCATTGACAACCGCTGCCTCCGCAGCCGCGGTCTGGGTTCCACCGGCAAGAAATTCCCGCATCTGGCCCGCCCGCGCCCGCAGGCCCGCAGGCGTTTCCAAATCATCGGCCAGCGCTTGAAAGACCGAGAGCGCGGCCGCCTGATCGCCCGCGCGCAAATGCGCCAAGCCTTCCAGCTCGCGCACAAAGGCGTTCCAGGGGTTGGCCGCATCGCGCTGTGGCGTTAACCGCGCCAGCAGGGCTGACGGCTCGGCCGTGTCAGCGAGCAGATAGGACGCTTTCAGCGCCGCCAAGGACCGGAACACCTGTTCCTGGTCGCCATCGCGGGCAATGGCGTCATAAACCGCCACGGCACCGTCCAGATTGTCCTGATCCGCCAGGAGTTCGGCTTCTTCGAACTGGGCCAGCAGGCGGTAGCCGGCAGGCGCGGCTTCGCCCGCCGCGCGGATGGCCGCGAGCCCCTGCTCAGGCGCCGCCTCCTGCGCCTGGGTCAGGGCCGCCGTGAAGGCGTCGGACGCGGCTTCGCGCTCGCCCTGCATCCAATTCTGATAAACGAGCACCAGGGCCGACACCCCGATCGCGCCCACAATGCCCCCGATCAGCCAGGCGCCATAGGCATTCCACAGCTGGGTCAGTTGGTCTTGGCGAACGTCTTCATCGACTTCGCGCTCGAATGCAGTCTGATCGCTCACGCGCCCTCTCTAAACCCTAGAGTCCCACGTCTGTCGTGTACCCTATCCATGCGACCGCTTCCAGTCCAACAGCCATGGCATAAAACGCCTTAGCCGTTTTCGGGGCGCATGCCATAGGTGTGGCGCTGGTCAGGGAAGCGGCGCTCTTTGACCTGGGCCGCATAAGTGCGGGCCGCATCGGTCACGGCTTGGTCGAGATTGGCAAAGCGCTCGACGAATTTGGGCACCCAGGCGTTCACCCCCAGCATATCGTCGGTCACGAGAATTTGCCCGTCGCAGCGATTCGACGCGCCAATGCCGATGGTGGGAATGGGGCACAACTCGGTCACCCGCGCGGCCAGTGGCTCGGCCATGCCCTCCAACACTACCGAAAAGGCACCGGCTTGCGCCACGGCCAGCGCATCGGCCTCAAGCCCCGCCCATTCAGAGCGGCTGCGCCCCGTCGCCTTGTAGCCCCCGGCTGTCTGCACCGATTGGGGCGTCAGGCCGATATGGGCCATCACGGGAATGCCGCGATCAGTGAGAAAGGCGATGGTATCGGCCATGATACGCCCGCCTTCGAGCTTCACGCCCTGACAGCCCGTCTCCTGCATAATCTGCACAGCGTTGCGATACGCGACCTGCGGGCTTTCTTCATAAGACCCGAACGGCATGTCCACGATCACCAGCGCGTGCCGGGCCCCGCGCATGACCGCCTGACCGTGCAGGATCATCATGTCGAGCGTGACGCCGAGCGTATTGTCGAGGCCATGCACCACCATGCCCAGACTGTCGCCCACCAACAGCAGATCCACATGCGGGTCGAGAGCCCGGGCCATGGGCGCGGTGTAGGCCGTGAGCGATACAATCGGCTCGCCCCCTTTACGGGCGCGAATATCGGGCACGGTGACCCGTTTGAGTTCGGATTGGCTGGACATGGCTCGACTCCGGCAAAGACACAAGCGGGCTCCACCTTAGACAGGAGAGCCGGGGCGCGGCAAAAAATGCCTTAGGACCGTGGCACCGGCCCGTTACCACCGTAGATAAAGGCTTCGCCGCCCAACGCGAAGCCCCAAGAGACGCGAGGCGCCGAAACCGCTGTCTTGGCCCCAGCACCCCACGCGATGTGATCCCGGTGCCTTAGCCTAGCGATCCGCTCAAAAGACCGTCAGGATGGGGTCGCGCGACCACCACCGGGGCCTGACCATGCCACTGACCATTCTGCGATCCGTGACCATCTTTGCCACCCTCGTCCTGGTGACCCTGTCGGTCAGCGGCTGCGACAATGCCCCGCCCCCGCAGACCGATACCCCGTCGGCCGCCAACGCACCGGTGGTGCTGCGCCGGTCCCTGGGGGGCGAGCCCGGCAGCCTGGATCCGCGCAAGCTGAACCTGGCCATCGAGTTCAGCATCATCAGTGACCTGTTCATGGGGTTGAGCCATCTGGGCCCGGACGGCACGCCGAGGCCAGGCTCAGCCACCCATTGGACCCCTAATGCGACGCGCGATGTGTGGACTTTCTATTTACGGCCCCAGACCTGGTCCGACGGCATGCCCATCACAGCCGATGATTTCGTCTACAGCATCCGCCGCGCGGTCACCCCGGCAACGGCCGCGCAATTCGTGGACATGCTCTACTCCATCAAGAATGCCGAGGCCATTGTCAGTGGAGAGATGGACCCCGAGGCTCTAGGGGTGCGGGCGCTCGATCCTCTCACCTTGGAAATCACGCTGGAGCACCCGGTTGCGGGGCTCCCTATCCTGCTCTATGGCGCCTCAAACCTCTATATGGCGCCGGTGCCGCGCCATGTGATTGAGGCCCATGGGGATGCTTGGGCACGGCCGGAACACATGGTCGTGAACGGGGCCTATAAGCCGGTGGACTGGGTGCCGAATGCTTATATCCGTCTGGAGCGCAACCCCCTTTATGTGGATGCAGATCAGGTTGCCATCGACGAGGTGATCTATGTGACGGCGGAAGATCCCGGTACGGCCCTGCGCCGCTTCCGCGCCGGTGACATCGATATCCTTCAGCAAGTCCCTCCGGCGCTGGTGCGCACCTGGCGCGATCGGTTGGGCGAGCAGTTCCACAGCACCGATGGTCACATCACGAATTATCTGTCATTTAATACGGAGCGCGCGCCATTCACCGACCCGCGCCTGCGCCGGGCCGTGGCGCTCGCGCTTGATCTGAAGACCATCACCGGCGAGTTACGGCCGCTAGACGAGGTGCCCGCCACCTCTTTCACCCCCGCCGCCACCCCCTATGGCGCCCATCGCCCGAAAGTGATGCATGCGGACCGCCCGCGCGCGGAACGGCTGGCCGAGGCGCGGGCCCTGCTTACCGAAATGGGGATTTCGCCGGAGACGCCCCTCGAAGCGGAGCTGCGGTTCTATACGGGCAGCGGCGGCTGGCGCCAAGTCGCCATCGCCATTCAGGCCACTCTGGAAGAGCTGGGCATTTCGCTCAGCCTTTTGGGCAATGATCTGAAAACCCATTTCGACGCGGTGGAAGCCGGCAATTTCGACCTGTCCATTGACGGCTTTATCGGCGATGGGGACACGCCACTCAGCCTGCTGATGTTTTTTCATTCGGACTCACCCGCCACGGCCCATGGCGGCTACCGCGACGCCACCTTCGACCGCCTGCTGGACGCCGCGGAACGGGAGCCGGATCTGGACACGCACTATCGGCTTTTGGGCGAGGCCGAGCAGCGGCTCCTTGACAGCTACGCCATCGTGCCGCTGATCCATCCACGAGTGGTCTCGGCGGTGGCGCCGCATGTGGACGGCTTCGTGCCCAATCCGCGGCTCAATGCCCTTAGCGAGTATTTGCGGATCAAAGCGCCAGAGGCGCCTTAACTGTCGTCCGAGACGGGATCGGGGTCGCCAGTGCCGGCCCCGTCCATGTCGTCCGTATCGGTTTCGTCCGCAGGAACCACCGTCTCGGCGTCCCCGTCTGCAGACGCCGGCGCCGTGGGGCGGTCTTCGCCGGGGGCGGCCTCTTCAGAGCCGGCGTCCGAGGTGCCTAAATCCGAGGTGCCTAAATCCGAGGTGGCTTCATCAGAGGTGGCTTCATCAGAGGTGGCTGCGTCCGGCACTTGGTCGGCCTGCGGAATGGCAAAGCCCAACTCCATCATCCGGGCGCGAATGGCCGGATCGTCCGGGCCGATCTCAAAGGCGCGGGCCAGATCCTCAAGCGCCGCCTCGCCGTTGCCGCGCGCTTCGTGGACAAGGCCCCGATAGAAGAAGGCCTCCCACAAGTCCGGGGCCACTTCGACCGCTTCATTGGCGTCTTCCAGCGCCTCATCCAGACGCCCGAGCGCCAAATGCGCAAAGGCACGGCTGGCCAGGGTCACCCCGTCGCGCGGGCTCAAATCGAGAGCGCGGGAGCAATCGTCCAAGGCGGCTTCGAAGTTATCACTCAACGCGTGCGCCCAGCAGCGATTGGTCCAAGCCGTGGCGTTGCGCGGCGCCAGCTCCAACGCGCGGTCGAAATCCGCGACCGCCTTGTCGTGTTGGCCAAGATCCGTGTACGCCGCCCCCCGGTTCGACAGGGTCACCGCATCATCGGGCACCAGCGCCAAAGCGATGTCGTAATCCTCAATGGCGCGGGTGAAGTCGCGCAGATCGAAAAAGGAATTGCCGCGATTGGAATAGGTGATGGCGAGGTGCTCAAGGCTCAACCCGCCCGTCTCGATCGCCTCGGTACAGGCCACGACCCCATCGGCCGGCCGCGCCGCCGCCTCGTAACAGGCTTGCGCCTGCGGCGTCCAGGCGGTGGGTGCCGGCGTGTCCGCCTCCTGCGCCAAGGCGGATGGCGATAGAACGCCGATCACCAGAGCTCCAACACCGCCCCATACATATCCCCCGATGGGCCCGTATCGATTTTTTGGCATGGGCTCCCCTTTACACGACATACCCCGTCCCCTGCGCCGAACAGTTTACGCCGAAGTGCCCAAGATCGGCAAAATCACGATTGCCGTCCCTGCAGACCCGCTTGGGCACCAGAAGGCCTCACGATACCACCAAGGGTTGTTAAGCCATGATTTATGGACCGATCGGGACTCGCACCGCATCGCCTCATATTTGATTGCCTTAAAAAACCAAAATGATTAGGCTCCCGACAGATGGTCACGTGCCGGTCTGCCTTGGGGGGGCGGTCTAGAGCCGTTTCACTGAAAACCAGATCCTGGACACGGCTCTCAGTCTTTGCGTTAGCGCGGGAGGGGCGGACCCATCTGCTTTATGACGTGTCTCTTGTTCCTGTCGAAGGTAGCAAGTGCACCGCCCGCGCGATGATCACGTTCTATAATCCGTCTGCTGTCGATGCCGTTGAGCAACGCATGCCACTGCCCTGGGGAGGGCGGGCATCTCCTGACACCATGACGAATGTCCCGGACATGCCATCTCCTTCGGGCGGCGAGTGGATGATGGCGGCCACGGACATTCGCACGCAGTTGACCGGTGTGTACTGGTTTCAGTGGCGGATACCGCTCCTTGATGACGGATGGCACCACTGGTTCACACGTATTCTGGCGCCGTCCGACTGGGTGCCCGGTTTTGTGAGCCCAGGCTTTGCCACACCGCAGCAGATTGGACCCTGGCCCAATACGGATCTCACTCTGACTGTGGATCGCCCGCTCAGCGGGTCGTGGATTGGGATCGAACCCAAGGGCCATTACAGACGTGAAGGGCTAGGTTTTGCGTATTCGGATATTCTAGACCAGGACGGTATCGTGGGCCATGTGGTGGGCAGTGTCATTGCGCCGGCAGGCGGCCTATAGGCCACGTCACTGCTCGCGCTTGGCCATTGTGCCGCGGCGAGGACCCGGCACATAATCCACATCCTCAAGCGTCAACAGGCGCCCATCACGCGAAACAACTTCGACGGATTGCACCGGTGCCTGGGTTTCCTTGTCGAGCACGCGCACCGGTTCGCCCTGCGCTCCGAAAACCCACTTGTCTCCCCACTGCATAATCGCAGTGCCGATTGGGAACAGCGCCTTGCCGCTGGGTGTCAGCTCATATGTATAGCGCTCGACCCCGGGACGCGTTTGCTGACGTTTCAATATGCCGTGATCGACAAGATGGGCGAGACGCTCCGTGAGGACGTTTTTGGCAATACCGAGCCGTTTCTCGAAGGCCGAAAAGGTCTTCACTCCGATAAACGCATCGCGCAAAATCAGCAGAGCCCATTTGTCCCCAAGGATCTCGGCAAATTGCGCGATGGAACAATTCATCGTCTTCAAGGAGGTGCGGGTCATCACATAACACTACCGTGAAATAGTCTCCTGTCACAACCAATCCTTGACGCAAGGTCATGCCCGATACCTCGCTCAGCGCTCGGAAAGGCGGCCCTCACTCCCACTCAATCGTGCCCGGGGGTTTTGATGTGACGTCGTAGACGACGCGGTTGATGCCGCGCACCTCGTTGATGATGCGGGTGGCGGTCTGGCTGAGGAAGGCGTGATCGAAGGGGTAGGAATCGGCGGTCATGCCGTCGGTGGAGGTGACGGCGCGCAGCGCACAGACATGGTCGTAAGAGCGCTCATCCCCCATCACGCCGACGGTTTTCACTGGCAACAGCACGGCAAAGGCCTGCCAGATGGCGTCATAAAGGCCGGCATTGCGGATTTCTTCCAGATAGATGGCATCAGCCCGGCGCAGGATCTCGATCTTTTCCGCCGTGATATCGCCCGGCAGACGGATCGCAAGGCCCGGCCCCGGGAAGGGATGGCGACCCACGAAGTGATCCGGTAGCCCCAATTCGCGGCCGAGCGCGCGCACTTCGTCCTTAAACAGGTCGCGCAGTGGCTCCACGAGCTTGAGATTCATGCGCTCCGGCAAGCCGCCCACATTATGGTGAGACTTGATCGTCACGCTGGGGCCGCCGGCAACCGAAACACTTTCGATCACGTCTGGATAGAGCGTGCCTTGGGCGAGGAACTCCGCACCGCCGATCTTGGCGGCCTCGGCGTCGAAGACATCGATGAAGGTGGCGCCGATGATCTTGCGCTTTTGTTCCGGGTCCGACACGCCAGCGAGCTTATCTAGAAACAGCGGGCCAGCCTCCACATGCACAAGGGGGATATTGTATTGATCGCGGAAAAGGCGCACGACCTCCTCACCCTCCCCTGCGCGCATAAGGCCCGTATCGACGAACACGCAAGTGAGCTGATCGCCGATGGCCTCGTGCAACAGCACGGCAGTGACCGAGGAATCAACGCCTCCGGACAATCCGCAGATGACCCGCCCCTCGCCCACTTGCGCGCGGGCCCGGGCGATGGCGGTGTCCTTGAAGGCCTGCATGGTCCAGTCACCGGAACACCCGGCCACCCGGTGCGTGAAGTTTTTCAACAGCGCCGCGCCATGGGGCGTGTGCACGACCTCCGGATGGAACTGCACGCCGTAGTAATGGCGGGCGTCATCGGCGATGGCCGCAAAGGGCGCATTGTCACTGACCGCCACGGTGCGAAAGCCTTCGGGCAGGCTGATGACCCGGTCACCATGGCTCATCCAGACTTGCTCGCGGGTGCCTTCCGCCCACAGACCGTCGAAGAGATCGCACGCCTCAGTCACTTCGATAAAGGCGCGGCCGAATTCGCGATGATCGGCGGCTTCCACGGTGCCGCCCAATTGTGCGCACAAGGTCTGCTGGCCGTAACAGATGCCCAGCACGGGCACGCCCAGAGAGAAAACCGCGTCGGGTGCGCGCGGAGTGTCCTGGCTGGTCACGCTGGCGGGGCCACCGGACAGGATCACGCCCTTCGGCGCGAAACGCTCCAGCATGGTCTCGGCCTTGTTGAAAGGCACGATCTCGCAATAGACACCGCTCTCGCGCACACGCCGGGCGATGAGCTGTGTCACCTGGCTGCCGAAATCAATGATCAGAATACGGTCGGACATGGGGCATGGCCCTCCGGGAAGATAGGTGGGGCGGGATAAAAGCGCGAAGCCGGACATCCTTGGGACATCCGGCTTCGCAGCGCATGCAGCATGAGAGAGCCGGCGATCAGTTGTCGCCATCCTCGTCGGTGTCAGTGCCATCCTCGCCGGCAGCCGCGAGGGCAGCTTCCTTGGCTTTGATGGAATCTGTCAGAGTACGGAACTCTACGCAGCGCCCGTCGCACAGGCGCTCCAACGAGGCAAGGCGTTCCTGTGCCGCGTCCATGTCGTCCTCTTCCAGGGCCGCCTGACCATCCCACAACAGCGCCTTGCGATCCTCCGGATCAATGGCAAGCGCAATGGCGTAGTATTTGCGCGCCTTCTCCAGGTCGCCGGCGGTCTCATGGGCGTGGCCCAGATGACCAAAGGCGCGGGCATTGCGGGGATAGGCGGTGACGGACTGTTCCAGGAAGTTGATCGCCTGGTCGGCCTCGTCATTTTCAAGGGCGCTGGTGCCCTTGGCCATGAGCACGTTGGACACGCTCTGGGCGTTCTCCGCATTCACCTGCGCGTGGGCGCCGCTGATAGGCAGCGCCAGGGCAAGCGCCAGCAGTCCGGCAGCGGAAAGAGAGAAAATCGCGGTCTTGCGGGCCATGGCACACCTTTGTCGTCATCGAGGGTCTTTATCGGTTTGATCACCTTCGCGCGCCGGTTTCAACCCCGCAGGCGTTCCAGGACCGCCAGGAAGAAGCCGTCAGTCCCGGAGAGGCTCGGCGCAAGCAGGAGCGTGCCCGCGTGCCCGGCAGCGGCGGCGGGCGCGGGCGGCAGGGGTGCGTCGTCCCACAGCTTTGCGGCGTCGAGGAGGCGAAAGCCCGGCTGGTCCGCCAGAAAGGGCATTATCCGACCGGTGTTCTCCTCCGCCAGCAG
Organism: uncultured Alphaproteobacteria bacterium; assembly: GCA_964625525.1. Classification (GTDB taxonomy): domain Bacteria; phylum Pseudomonadota; class Alphaproteobacteria; order JAJFIK01; family JAJFIK01; genus CAZVEE01. The sequence goes on from CAZVEE010000018.1 coordinate 24,550, forward strand.
TGAGCAGGTGATGTAGACGAGACGCCCGCCCGGACGCACCAGCGCCGCCCCCTGCTCCAACAACCGAGACTGGAGCGCGGTGAGCCCCGCAAGGTCATCGGCGTGAAGGCGCAGGCGGGCATCGGGCGCGCGCCGCCAGGTCCCCGTCCCAGAGCAGGGCACGTCGAGGAGGACCAGATCGGCCGGGGCCAAAGCGGTGGGGGCCATTTCCGGAGCCTCACCACTGAGCAACCGGGTCTCAGCGATGGTGACGCCAGCACGGCTCAGCCGCTCGCGCGCCTCGCGCAGGCGGGGCGCATGCGTGTCACAGGCCAGAATCGTCCCACGATTGTCCATCGCCGCCGCGAGGGCCAGAGTCTTGCCTCCGGCGCCGGCGCACAGATCAATAACCCGGTCTCCGGCGCGGGCTCCGGCCAGATAGGCCACCAACTGCGAGCCCTCATCCTGGACTTCGACGAGACCAGCCCCGTAAGCGCTGGCGGTGCGCAGGTCAGGGGCCGGCGGCGCCAAACGCAAGCCATGCGGCGCCAGAGGCGTTTCCAGCAGCGCCGGGGCGCGGTCGCCGAAGCGAGCGGCCAGATCCGTGGCAAGCGCCGTGTGTGCATGGTCACGGGTCGCCTTGAGCGTGTTGACACGCAGATCCAGAGGCGCGCGCTCGGTGAGCCGGCGCAGCGCAGAGGGGTCAGCGATACGGGGCTCAAAACGGGGCAGCAGCCAGTCGGGCACATTGGCGGCGATGGCTGGCGGGGGCGTGCCCGGCGGCCGGGCCAGGCGGGCTTGTTCTCCCGCGCTGAGGGGGGCTGGGGCGTGAGCCGTGCCCGTACACACATCCGCCAGGGCCGTCACACCGCCCTCCCCGGCCTCGGCCTGATGGGCGAGCACCAGCGCGCGCGGTGTGTCACAGTCCATGCGCCAGGCAAGACGCGCCCGATCGCGCAGCACCGCAAAGACCAGCTCGCCAATGCGCGCCCGATCACCAGAGCCCGCATAGCGATTGGCCCGCCCCCAATCCTTCAGGATGCGGTCCGCCGGGCGGCGGTCGCGGCCGATCTCTCCCAAGATGTCCATAGCCGCCTGGAGAATGGCGCCGGGCCTCATGCGTCGCGGCCTCGAAAGCCGGTGGCGACCACGTAAATCTCGGCGGAGTTGGCGCGGCTGGCGTCGGGCTTGGCATGGCGCACGAAAGTAAAGTCGCGGCGCATGTCCTGGAGCAGCGCCCGCTCCGTGCCCCCTTGCAGCACTTTGGCGCAAAAGGACCCTCCCGGCTCCAACGTGTCACGCGCAAACAGGAGAGCCGCCTCGCACAAGGCAATGATGCGGGCATGATCCGTGGTGCGATGACCCGTGGCAAAAGGCGCCATATCCGACAACACCACATGGACCGGCCCCGACAACAAGGCGCGCACCCGCTCCGGCTCATCCGGGTCCAGAAAGTCTCCCTGCAGAAGCTCTGCCCCGGTGATGGGCTCGATCTCCTGCAAATCAATGCCGACCACATGACCAGCACCGACGCGCTCCACCGCGACCTGGGACCAGCCGCCAGGGGCCGCCCCGAGATCCACAACACCGCGTCCCTTTTTCAGGAAAGAGAAGCGGTCATCCAGTTCGATGAGTTTGAACGCGGCGCGGGAGCGATAGCCCGACCGCTTGGCGGCGGCCACATAAGGGTCATTCAACTGGCGCTCAAGCCAGCGGGAGGAGGACAGCTTGCGCCCTTTCGCCGTCTTCACACGGACTTTCAGATCCCGCGCCTGCCCCTCGCCCCGCGCCTTGCCCGCGGAGCGCACGGCCGATTTGGGCCGGCGGGGGGGACGATCAGAGGTGGCCATGGGAAATGATCCTTCAGGGAAAGGCTGGCGGTCTGCCTTGCGCACATGACGGCGGCGGGCCAGACTGTCAAGACGAGAGACGCTTCGCGGCGGTTCAGGTGGCTGTGCGTGGGCGCTGGTCCGGACCGCGACCACGGCCCGACCGGCGACGCCCGCGCCGGGCGGAGCGATCCGCCTGCGCCATCAAGCTGTGCAGCATGCCTTCGCGCAAGCCCCGATCGGCAACCCGCAGACGCGGACCGGGCCACAGGGTTTGAATAGCTTCGAGAATAGCGCACCCGGCCACCACCAGATCCGCCCGGTCCTGGCCGACACAGGGCATGGCCTGGCGTTCACGCACTTCGCGGGACGCCAGATCCCGGCACAGACCCGTGACGCGCTCCATATCGAGCCATGCGCCGTCCACCTTGTCCCGGTCATAGCGTTCCAGGCCCAGATGCAGCCCGGCAATGGTCGTCACCGTGCCGGACGTGCCCAGCAGATGCACTTTCGGCGTACCGAAAACCGGGCGCAGGTGATCGGCACCAGTAAAAGGTTCAAGGAGCGAATGCACCTCGCCCACCATGGCCGGATAGCATTCCGGCGCGATATGGGGCGTGCCGTAGCGCTCGGTCAGAGTGACCACACCACAGGGCAAGCTGGTCCAGGCGGCGATTCTGGGCCGATCCGCCTCAGGACCCCGCCCGGACCGGCGCGATTGGCGCAGATCCAGCCAAATGAGTTCGGTGCTGCCACCGCCGATATCGAAGACAAGCGCGGTCTCGCAGCCGCGATCCACTAAGGGCCAGCAGCCAGTGGCCGCTAGACGCGCCTCCTCCGCCGCGGTGATAACATCGAATTTCAGACCGATCTCGCTTTGCACCCGGCCGACAAAGTCCTCGCCATTGCGCGCGGTGCGGCAGGCCTCGGTGGCGATGGAGCGGGCCACGGTGACGCCGCGGCGTTCCATCTTGGCCGCGCAGGTGCGCAAGGCCTGGAGCGCACGTTCCATGGCGGCCGGTTGCAGCTCGCCCGTGGCATCGATGCTCTCGCCCAGGCACACGGTGCGCGAAAACGCGTCGATCACCGTAAAGCCACTGCGGCGCGGCTTGGCAATGAGCAGGCGGCAATTGTTGGTGCCGAGATCGAGCGCCGCATAAACATGCCCCCACCGCCCGGAGGCCGAGGCCGGCCCTTCGCCATTGCCGCAATGTTGAAACACGCGCCCGAGCGGCGCCGGCCGGGCGGGCGCTTCGGTGCGTTCGCGCGCCAGGGCGCTGGGTCGGCGGGACGTGGTGTCCGGCGCGGACACCGTGGTTGTGGTCGTATTCAGATGAGACAGTGGAGAGGATGCCTCGCGATCAAACGAGACATCGGTGGGATCGCAATCTGGATTGTCTTGCTCCACCACCCTTTACCCTCCAGGCCGCAGCTACCCTCCAGGCCGCAGCGGGCCCTGCACCTTAAGACTAGGTTCCGCCCATTCTGCACACCGCGCTGTCCAGCCCTCGTGATTGGCCCGAAGAAAGGCATATTCCATGCCACTCTCGCACCGAGACCGCGCAGGGTGTTTCGCTATCGCGAAACGAGCACCCTTTCAAAATACTAAAAAAACCTTAAGGCCGTAAACTAAAAAGCCTGACAGCCCATAAGGGGTGGGCAGAAGCGAGCATCTGGAACGGAACGCAACCCAGCCGCACGCCCACCCGCCTCGCGGGTGCTGAGATCGAGCTCTACGCCCGTTATCGATGCCGCCTTTGCGTCTAGTTCCCACGACTGGGGCGTTGCGTTTTTAAGACCCCCCCGGTGACACTAACAGCGACAAACACCTATCAGCTTCTTCTGGCCCGCCGCACTTCACTCGATCAGTGAATAATATTCCGTAACACTGCACATCCCATCCGCTCAAAGAGCAAAATGATTACATGCAAACCACGAACCTTGATGGGGTGAGCCATCCAGAATTCCTTGCTTTTTTTGTTGATATACGAACCAGTTTAAGTCCACAGTCTCAACGAAACCATGATACCAGAACGGTTTTCGTCAGGAAACGAACCGACTTGGCCTTGGTTTTGTCCGTAGTCTGTTCGGTTTTTCCGTCTTTCACGATGTCTTAATGTGACAGCGTGTCGGGACAACCGTCCGAAAGACGGACGACGGACGACGGACGACGGTGGACACGACAGCATGTCTGCGCCAGGGCGTGGAAAGGACTGTCACCACAAATGGGGCCAGGCAACGGGGACTTGGCCGAAAGCATGCGTGGCTCAAGGGCTGTTTATTTCTCGCCCACATGATCGCGCTAGAGTGGAAACTCACGGCAGCCAATACGTATGCGCTTCTGGGTCGAGCGGCATGCGGAGAACCGTTGGGTGTGCCGTGAGAGGACGGGTGCAGCCCGAGAGCAGTAAGCTCTCCACGGATAAGAGCTTGTTCATCTAGAGGATGGATTGTCTCAGCGCCCGACGAAACAACCCAGGCTATGGCGGAGGCGTTGAAAGACGCATGGTGGCAAAGACAATAGTAAGTCAGTTGGAGTACGGATCAATGACAGCCCGGAATCCGATAGACCTGCATGTCGGACGACGTGTACGGATGAGACGCATGCTGATCGGTATGTCACAAACCGAGCTGGCGAGCCGCCTTGGCCTGACCTTCCAACAGGTTCAAAAGTACGAAAAAGGCATCAACCGCATTGGCGCGAGTCGCCTTTTCGAAATCTCCAAGATCCTGCGCGTTCAGCCGGCCTACTTTTTCGAGGGTCTGGACGGAGAGCCGTTATCATCCGATGAACCGCCGGCGACGGAAGAAGATCTGATGTCGCTGGAAGCGCTCCAAACCATCGCCACACGCCAGGGCGTGGAGTTGAACCGGGCATTCATCCGGCTGCATAACCCGAAAATTCGTAAACTGATCGTCGACTTGGTGGGATCGATTTCAGGCGAGACCGATCTCGACGACAAGCCGGCTGACGCACCGGACACAAATCTCTCAAACGGGTCCTAACGTCACAGGGCCCGGCTCATTTGCCCTTCATTAAGCACACCTCGTTTAACGTCCCCCTGTAACGAGGTGATCTATCGGGATGATCTATCCCGGGCTTCCGGCATGCCGGCTGGCCAAAGACCCGATCTCACGAGATGACAATCAGCGCCCGACCGTGTCCACGGTCCGGGCACAGGCGGCTTGACGCATGGACCTCCACAAGCCATGTGTATCGAACAGATATATCAAGCCGTCATATCATGGGATCTCCCTCTTCAGGGCGCCCTACACCGATGAGCCGTAAGAGTGACCGGGTCCCCCTATGGTCGATGTGAAAACCCTCTGCCTCGGACAGCTCCTTGATGGAGAGGCGTCTGGCTATGAAATTAAGAAGGCCCTCACCGAAGGGCCGCTGGGGCTGATCCAGGAAGCGAGCTATGGCTCGATTTATCCCGCGCTCAACCGATTGAGCGAGAGCGGCTATGTGGCGTTCCGCACGGAAGAGCTGGACGGACGACCGGATAAAAAGATCTACACCATCACGCCGGAAGGGCGCGCCTATTTGCTCGATCAGGTCGCAGCCCTCCAAGCAGAAGACAAAATCCGCTCTGATTTCTTGTTCTCGGTGCTCTTTTCGGATCAGATGAGCCCGCAGCGCGTGCGCGATCTGATCGATCTGCAGATCGCCCAATATCGGCGCCGGCAACATAGTATCGAGTCCCTTTTGCAAGAGCCGCGACCAGAAGGCAAAGCTGCCTGGAAGGACGGCGTCGTGCGTTTCGCGGTCGGCTATGGCCAGGCAATTTGCGCCGCCGTCATCCGGCATCTGGAGACCAATCGCCATCTCATCGAAGAGTCGCCCGTCACGCCGACGGCGGATGTTCGCAAAAGTCACGGTTAAACGAGGATAGAGTACCGGCACAGCCGGCACGGGGGTCAAAGCGCATGAACAGATCGTACATCGTGGCCATGATCGTGGCGGGAGCCCTGGTCTTATGGATGCTATCAGGCCAGATCTTCGGCGCCGGAGAGGACCCGGACGCAGATGCCAATGCCAACGGCGCTGATGAAACCCTGTTTGCCGTGCGCGCAGAACGCAGCACCGCTACCCCGCGGGAAGCGGAACTGTCTTTACGCGGGCGCACGGAAGCATCGCGCATCGTGGAAGTGCGTGCCGAAACCGCGGGCCGTGTGGTCGCACTGCCGGTGGCGGAGGGCGCGCGCGTGGCCGAAGGCGACCTGCTGTGCCAGATCGACGTGCGCGACCGGCAGCAGCGAGTGGCGCAAGCGCGGGCGGCTCTGACCCAGCGGCGGATGGAATTCGACGCCGCCGAAGACCTGTCAGGCCGGGGCTTTCGCTCCGAAACGCAACGCGCCGGCGCCCGGGCCGCCTTGGAACAAGCCCAGGCCGACTTGCGCAGCGCCGAAATCGACCTCGCCAACACGCGGATCGTGGCGCCCTTTGGCGGTGTGCTCGATGGGCTGGGCGTAGAAGTGGGCGACCTGATCCAGCTCGGCAATACCTGCGCGATTATCGTGGACCAGGATCCCTTCCTGGTGGTCACGCAGGTTTCGGAGCAGGAAGTGGGGCTGTTGACCGTGGGCACGCCGGGGCATGCCAATCTCGTCTCCGGCGAGACGGTGAGCGGCACGGTGAGCTTCATCGGCACGCGAGCAGAACCCAACACCCGCACCTTCCGCGTCGAGATCGAAATCCCGAATCCGGATGGCTTTCTGCGGGATGGCGTCACGGCGGATATCCGCATTCCCGTGCGCAATGTGAACGCGCATCTGATCTCGCCGGCGGTGTTGACCCTCGACACGACCGGCCGGCTTGGGGTGCGGGTGGTGGATGCGGGAGACATCGTCGCCTTCTACCCCGTGGAGATCCTGGAGGATTCCGGCAATGGTGTCTGGGTCACCGGCCTGCCCGAGGAAGTCACCATCATTACGGTGGGTCAGGAATATGTGGTGAACGGACAGCAGGTGGATGTACGCCTGAGCGAACCTGGTAACAGTCCGCCCCCCGCCCAAGGCGGCTTGCGCACCACCGCGATCTTTCGCTGACGGATCTCGCTCGGGGCCCTGCCCGCGCAGATCCTCCCCCGGCGCTGAAGGATAAGGCACCATGACTGGGATTATCGACGCCTCCGTCGGACGGGCCCGTACCGTTCTGAGCGTGCTCGTCATCTGTATTTTCGCGGGCCTCGGCGCCTACATCTCCATCCCCAAAGAAGCCGACCCCGACATTCCCATTCCGGTCATCCTGGTGCAGATGACACTGCAGGGGATTTCCCCGGAAGACGCGGAGCGTCTGCTTGTCAAACCGGTGGAGAACGAAGTCCAGTCCATCGAAGGGCTGGTGGAGATGCGCTCCTACGCCACCCAAAGCTCCGGCGGCGTGATCCTGGAATTCGACGTGAATTTCGACAAGGACAGCGCGCTCGCCGATGTCCGCGACAAAGTGGACGCCGCACGCGCCGAATTGCCCGACGACGCAGAAGAACCGCGGGTGCTGGAGTTCAACACCTCCACCTTCCCGGTCATGGTGGTGACCTTGTCGGGCGAAGTCCCGGAGCGCACGCTCTATCAGCTCGCCCGGCGCCTGTCGGATCAGATCGAGGCCCTGCCCGGCGTGCTGGAAGGCAATCTGCGCGGGCAACGCGAAGAACTGCTGGAAGTGCTCATCGATCCGGCCGCGCTCGAAACCTATGATGTCTCCCAGCAGGAGCTGGTGCAGGCCATCACACTGAACAACCGGCTTGTGGCCGCCGGCTCTATCGACACCGGGGAAGGCCGCTTCACCATCAAAGTGCCCGGGCTCTTCGAGACCGCCCGCGACGTTTACAATCTGCCGGTCAAAGTGTCGGGCGAAGGGGTCGTGACCCTCAGCGATATCGCCCAGATCCGCCGCACCTTCCTCGACGCCAATGGCTATGCCCGCTTCAACGGCCAGCCCGCCATTGCCATTGAGGTCACCAAGCGTGTGGGCGCCAATATCATCGAAACCAATAATGCCGTGCGGGCGCTTGTGACGGAGGCCGCCTCGCGCTGGCCCGACGCCGTGGAAGTGAACTTCACCGCGGACCAGTCCGACTGGATTTTCCGCTCGCTGGGCAGTCTGCAGGGTTCAATCATGACCGCGATCAGCCTGGTGATGATCGTGGTGGTGGCGGCGCTGGGGCTGCGTTCGGCTCTGCTGGTGGGGATCTCGATCCCCACGTCGTTCCTGATCGCCTTCCTGGTGATGCCTAGTTTCGGCATGACGTTGAACATGATGGTCATGTTCGGGCTTGTGCTCGCGGTGGGGATCCTGGTGGATGGCGCCATTGTGGTGGTGGAATATGCCGACCGCAAAATGGCGGAGGGCCTGCACCGGACCGAAGCTTATGCGCTCGCGGCCAAGCGCATGTTCTGGCCCATCACCAGTTCCACCCTGACAACCCTCGCCGCCTTCGTGCCCATGCTGTTCTGGCCGGGTGTGTCGGGTAAATTCATGAGCTTCCTACCGCTCACCTTGATCATTGTGCTCTCATCGGCGCTCGTGGTGGCGCTGATCTTCCTGCCGGTCATGGGCTCGGTGTTTGGCGGCACGGATAACAGCCGCAATGACGCAACGCTGAAGGCACTGACGGCGGCGGAGTCCGGCGATCTGCGCTCCCTGCAAGGCTTGACCGGGGCCTATGTGCGCTTCGTCTCGCGGATCATTCAGTATCCGACGCTGGTGATCCTGTGCGTAGTCGCGGGCCTCTTCGTGATCATTCAGCTCTATAGCGCCTTCGGGCGCGGCACGGAATTCTTCGTGCAGACCGAACCGGAACTGGCCTATGTGCTGGTGAGTGGGCGGGGCAATCTGTCGGCGGCGGAATCCCGCGACCTGGTGATCGAGGTGGAGGACATCGTCCGCGAGGTGGAGGGCATTCGGTCCGTCTTCACCACCACCCAGACGCCCGCCGGCGGCTTCGGCCCGTCCGCCGGGAGCGGCACCGGCGAGTTGCCACCAGACCTGATTGGCCAAATCCTCATTCAGCTCAAACCTTGGGAAGTGCGCCGCCCAGGCCTGGAGATCCTGCAAGAGATCCGGGAGCGGACGGCGAGCGTCCCAGGCCTGCGCATTGAAGTGCGCGAGCGCCAGGACGGCCCCCCCACCGGTAAAGACGTGCAGATTGAGCTGTCCTCGCTGTTCTATGACAAGCTGCTGGCGGAGACCCAGCGGGTGTCGAACCATCTGCGCACGAATGTCTCGGACCTGATCGAGATCGAGGATACCCAGCCGCTGCCCGGCATCGAATGGGTGTTGAGCGTGGACCGGGAACGCGCCGGCCGCTTTGGTGCCGACATCTCCACCATTGGCGCCACGGTCCAGCTCGTCACCAACGGTATTCTGATCGACACCTACCGGCCTGACGACGCGGAGGACGAAATCGATATCCGTGCCCGCTTCCCGGAAGAATACCGCAATATCGATCAGCTCGACCGGCTGCGCATCCGCACCACCGACGGCCTGGTGCCGATCTCGAACTTCATCACTCGGGAACCGCAGCAGCGGGTGAACCAAATCGACCGAGTGGACGGCCGGCGCATCATGCTGGTGCGCGCCAATGCGGACGACGCGGTTCTGCCGTCGGAGAAAGTGGCGGAGATCCGCGAGTGGTTGGAAAACGAAGCCAATATCGATCCGGAAGTCACATGGCGGTTCCGGGGCGCAGACGAGGAATCACAGGAATCGGCCGAGTTCCTCGGCAATGCCATGCTGGCGGCCTTGTTCTTGATGTTCATCATCCTGTTGACTCAGTTCAACAGCTTCTATCACTCCATCCTGATCCTCTCCACGGTGGTGCTATCCACGATCGGCGTGCTGCTGGGCATGCTTGTCATGGGGCAGACGTTCAGTGTGATCATGACGGGGACGGGCATTGTGGCGCTGGCGGGCATTGTGGTGAACAACAACATCGTGCTCATTGATACGTTCCAGCGCATTCGCAGTGACGGGGCCGAGACGACGGAAGCGGTGTTGCGCACGGCGGCCCAGCGTTTGCGGCCTGTGGTGCTGACAACCATCACCACCATGTGCGGCTTGTTGCCGATGATGTTTGCACTGAATATCGACTACATTACGCGGGATATCACTCTTGGCGGGCCGACCGCGTCCTGGTGGATCCAGCTTGCCACGGCTGTGGTGTTCGGTCTGGGCTTTGCGACATTCCTGACGCTGTTGCTCACGCCGGTGCTGTTGGCGGCCCCGACGGTTTATCGCGAGCAATTCAGCGGCTGGTGGGGCACGTCGGAAAAGCCCTCCGAAAGTTGATCGTCCGGAGGGCTGCTGGTTAACCGGCCCCTTCTGAACCGCGCATGTCATCGCCCGCATTCTCCCGAGTGCGGGCGATGATCGTTTCTGCTTCCGCCAAATCCCGCTGACGGGCCCACATGGCGGCATAGGCACCGTTCTGCTCCAAAAGCACTGCATGAGTGCCGCGCTCGGCGATACGACCCTTTTCAAGCACTAGGATTTCATCCGCATCCATCACCGTGGATAGGCGATGGGCGATGACGAGCGTTGTCCGTCCACGGGAGACCGCGTGGAGGGCGACCTGAATATCCCGCTCAGTCTGGGTATCGAGGGCGGAGGTGGCCTCGTCCAGGATCAGAATGGGTGGGTTTTTGAGCAACGTACGGGCAATGGCCACGCGCTGTTTCTCACCGCCGGAGAGTTTCAGCCCCCGCTCGCCCACCGTTGTGTCATACCCCTTGGGCAGGCTTGCCACGAAGTCGTGGATCTGCGCCAGGCGCGCCGCCTCCTCGATTTCGACATCGCTGGCATCGGGGCGGCCGTAGCGGATGTTATAGGCAATGGTATCGTTGAAGAGCACCGTGTCCTGAGGAACCATGCCGATGGCCTCGCGCAGGCTGTCCTGCGTGATATCGCGTAGGTCCTGGCCATCAATGGTGACAGCACCCGCCTGCACATCGTAAAAGCGGAACAACAGGCGCGAGAGCGTGGACTTGCCCGCCCCTGTCGGCCCCACCACGGCAAGTGTGCGCCCCGCCGGCACGGTGAAACTGACATCGTGCAGAATTTGCCGGTTCGCATCGTATCCGAAATCGACATTCTCGAACCGCAGCACCCCGCCATCGACGCGCAGTGGCGCGGCGCCAGGACGATCTTTGATCTCTGGGCGGATGGCCAGGATCTCCAGCAAGCGCTCGGTATCGATGACCGCTTCCTTGATCAGCCGGTAGACCGAGCCCATGGAATCAAGTGGCGCGGCAAGTTGCAGAAGCAGCGCATTGACCATCACGAACTCGCCAATGGTCATGGTCCCAGCCGCCACATCCGAGCCCGCCATCAGCAACAAGACCGTGATCCCGCCGGAGAAGATGATGGTCTGGCCGGAATTGAGAAACGCCAGCGAGGTCATGGTCCGCACAGAAGCATCCTCCAGCGCGGCGCGGGCCTCATCATAGCGCGCGGCTTCGTGGCGCTCATTGGTGAAGTATTTCACGGTCTCGAAATTCAGCAGACTGTCGAGCGCCTTGGTGCCCACATCCGCGTCTGTCTCGTTCATCTCTCGGCGGATTTCCTTGCGCCATTCGGTGACCCGGAAGGTAAAGCCCACATAAAGCACCACCGTCAGCAGAGTGACGAGCGCGTAGGGCCAGCCGAATTTGGCCGTCATCACCCCCACCACCAGGGTCAGTTCGATCATGGTGGGCAGAATATTGAACAGCGTGATGGAAAGCAGAAAATCCGCATAGCCCACACCGCGATCAATGATGCGCGACAACCCGCCGGTGCGCCGGTCCAGGTGGTACCGCAGGGACAAGGTGTGCAGATGCCGGAACACTTTGAGCGCCAGGATGCGCGAGAGCGCCTCGCCGACTTTGGAAAAGACGAAATAGCGCATCTGGCCCATCACCAGGCCCATGATGCGCGCGCCCCCATAAGCGATGATCAGAAACACCGGCACCGCAACCATGGCGGTGACTGCGCCCCCTTCCGCGCTCAGCGTATCGACCGCATCTTGATAATAGAATGGTGCGGAGACCAGAACCACTTTGCCGAGTACCACGGACGCCAGCGAGACCACCAGACGCCAGGTCAGATCCACGCGGTCCTTGGGCCATAAGGTCACCAGCAATTCGCGCACGGTCTCCCAGGCGGGCCGCGTATGGGTTTGGGTCTCGCCGTCCGCGCCTTTGCGCTCGGTCGCCGGAGAATGATGAAATTGCGCCATGAGCTATGCCGTCCGCCCGTTCGTCCCTTGGGTGCAGTTTCACCTAAATGGGGATAGGCAGGACTTTAGCACAGAGGGCAGATGGCTCAGCGATCGGGCACGGCGAAGATCTGGCCTGGATAGATGAGATCCGGATCGCGGATTTGCGAGCGATTGGCTTGGTAAATCACCGTGTAATCGATACCGCGACCATAGGCGTGACGGGCGATGCGCCACAGATTATTGCCGGGTTGAACGATCACCTTGCCCTGAGCCAGCACAATATCTTCTGGTGCGGCGCGCTCGAAGGGAATCTCCACCCGCGCGCCGACCGCGTCACTGTCCGGCTCCAGCAGATCAACGCGCAAAGCGTAACGGCCGGGACGCACCGGCGCTTGCGGCGCCAGGCTCCAGCGGCCGCTGTCGTCGGTCATCGCCTCGCCCAGCGGCGCATTATCCAGATAGGCACGCACCGTGCGCCCCGGTTCGGCCCGACCCGAGAGCAGGATCTCGCCATTGGCATCGTAATCCACCGCTTCCACGGCCACGGGCGCGTCCACGGGCGGTTCGGGCGCCTGCAACACCCGGCTGGGGCCGTTGGCCCGGTCAAGCACCACCAACGGGCGCTCTTCGGCACGGCCCGGCACCGCGACGACGACAGTTTGCTCGGATGGCACGGCCAGACCGGTGCCCGATTGCGCGCTGAGCGTGAGGGTCTGGTCGCCTTCATCGAGCGGCGCCTCGACAATCATGGTCCACTGACCGCTTTGATCAGCGGTTTCCTGGGCAATCACCCGGCCATTGGCCAGAAGCGACACCACCGCGCCCGGCGCCGAACGGCCCGCGACGACGGCCTCGCCGCTGGCCTCGACCCGCACGATATCAAAAGTCGGCACGACCGCGACCGGCGCAGGCTCCGGATCAGGATCAGGCGGCAGCGGTTGCTCCACCGCCCCCAATGGCACGACGGCCTCCGGCTCCGCGACCGCGAAAGGGCCAAGAGCCAGCACGCGCATCACAATGACTGCGACAATGGCGAACAGGATCAGCGCGCCCAAGACCATATACCCGCGCATGGCTGCCTCTCTTTCCCCGAGTTGCACTTACGAGGCGGTTGTGTTGCCTTGGTAAGACAGGCACAACACGCGCGGTTCCTTGGCAAGCCCGGCCGGGTCAGTCACCCTGGCCGGGTGTTGCCTGTTTATACGGCGCCGCCACTTTACAGGATGCTGAGCACAGGGAGCGAAAGCATGGCGAAACCACGGTCCGTTTGCGTCTATTGCGGCTCAAAAGTCGGTCAAGATCCGGCTTTTTTGGATGCGGCGTGCCGAATGGGCCGTCTGCTGGCGGAAGAAGGCATTGAGCTGATCTATGGCGGCGGCTCGCTCGGCCTGATGGGCGCCAGTGCCCAGGCGGCCCTGGAAGCAGGCGGCCGGGTCGTGGGCATTATTCCCAAATTCCTGAAAGACGTGGAAGTGCAATTCGACGCGGTGAGCGAGTTGATCGTCACCCAGTCCATGCACGAGCGCAAACAACTCATGTTCGAGCGCGCGGATGCGTTCGTGGCGCTGCCTGGCGGAATTGGGACGCTGGAAGAAACCGTGGAAATGATGACCTGGGCGCAACTCAGCCGACACAACAAGCCTATCGTGCTGGTGGATGTGCACCATTACTGGTCGCCCTTTACCAATCTGCTGGAGCATATGATCGAGCAGGCGTTCGTGAACCGGGAGACCGCGCAACTGTGGACCGCCGTGCCAGGGGTCGAGGCCGTGTTGCCGGCCATCGACGCCCGTTTGACCGACGCGGATTTGGCGCCGGTTGCGGCCCAGAGCCGCCTGTTTTAGGTCCGGCGTAAGAGATTGGCGGAGTAAACGGCAAGCCCCGCCCAGATACAGCCGAATGTGACGAGATGGGTGAGCGTGAATGGCTCCCCCCAGAGGAACACTGCCAAGGCGAATTGCGTGCTCGGCGCCACATATTGGGTCAGGCCCAACGTGGCGAGCGGCAACTGGCGCGCGGCCATGGCAAAGAACAGCAACGGCACCGCCGTGACCGGCCCGGCGACCACAAGCAACAGGCTTGTGCCCCAGGTCTCGCCAAACGCGCCCTCTCCGCTCCAGGCGAGATAGCCGACAAAGAGCACCGCCAAAGGCAGGCACGCGAGTGTTTCAGCGAATAAGCCTTCGAGCGCGCTGACCGGGATCACTTTGCGCACGAGGCCATAGACCCCAAACGTGCCCGCCAGCAAAAGCGACAGCCACGGCACCGTGCCCGCCCCAATAATCATGACCGCAACACCGGTGGCCGCCAGCCCCACGGCGATCCACTGGGCCCGGTTCATCCGTTCCTGGAGGATCACGAAGCCGAGCGCCACACTGACCAGCGGGTTGATGAAGTAACCCATACTGGTTTCCAGCACCCGGTCATTGGCCACGGCCCAAATGAAGCTGAACCAGTTGACGCTGATGAGGGCGGTGGACAGCAGCAGCCCCAATAGAACCCGCCGCCCGCGCAAGGCCGCAAAGACGGCGGCAAACCGCCTCTGCCGCGCCATCAGAGCACTGACGAACAGAAAAGACCATAAGAGGCGCTGGGCCAGCACCTCAAGTGGTGAGACATGAGCCAACAGTTTCCAATAGAGCGGCGACAGGCCCCATAACCCGAAAGCACCGAGCGCGGTGGCGATGCCTTTGGCCGGCACCGCCTCGCGTGTGGCGGGCGCGGGCGCGGAGGTCATGCGTCCGCCGTCCAGGTCGTGCCCTCGGGGCCATCCTTGATCTGAACGCCTTTGGCGGCAAGCGTATCGCGGATCTCATCGGCGCGCGTGAAATCCTTGGCTTTGCGCGCGGCCAGACGCTCGGCAATGAGCTGCTCGATCTGGGCTGCATCAATGGTCAGGCGTTCAGCACTCTTGGCACGCCAGGCCTCCGCCGTCAGGTCCGGGAAGCCGAGCAGACCAAGAGACGCTTTGAGACCCGCGGCGGCCTGGCTGTCCCCCTGACGGGCCGCATCGGCGAGCGTGTGCAGATGCGCGATGACCTGGGCCGTATTCAGATCATCGCACAGCGCCTCCATCACCGGCTCAGGGACCGTGTCGGCGGCCGTGACGCCATCGGTCAACTCGATCCAACGCCCGAGCAAGGTGCGCGCCTCACGGGCACCGGCGGCGGTCCAGTTCAAGGGTTGGCGATAGTGGGTCATAAGAATCTGTAGGCGGAGCACTTCGCCGGGCCAGTCCTTGAGGAAATCACCCACCGTGAGGAAGTTGCCGAGCGACTTCGACATCTTCTGGCCCTCCACCTGGAGGAAGCCGTTATGCATCCAGTAGCGAGCGTAGCCCGACCCTTTATGAGCGCAGGTGCTTTGGGCGATTTCATTTTCGTGGTGCGGAAAGACCAGATCGACGCCACCGCCGTGAATGTCGAAGGTCTCGCCCAGATGCTCTGCCGACATGGCCGAGCATTCCAGATGCCACCCCGGACGGCCATAGCCCCAGGGACTATCCCAGCCCGGCTCGCCCTCGCCCGACGGCTTCCACAAGACAAAGTCCATGGGGTCTTTCTTGTAGGGCGCGACCTCGATGCGGGCGCCGGCGATCATGTCGTCCAAGGAGCGGCCCGACAGGCTGCCATAGGCTTCCATGCTGTTCACGTCGAAGAGCACGTGCCCCTCAGCCGCATAGGCATGCCCCTGCTCGACCAATGTGCCCACAATGGCGAGCATTTGCGGGATGTGCTCGGTGGCGCGGGGCTCGACCGTCGGTGGCAGGGTATTGAGCGCAGCCAAATCCTCGTGGAACTCAACAATCGTCCGCTCCGTGATGGTGCGAATATCCACGCCCTCTTCACGGGCCCGGGCGTTGATCTTGTCATCCACGTCAGTGATGTTCCGGGCATAAGTCACGTGCTCGGCCCCGTACAAAGCCCGCAGCAGGCGGAACACCACATCGAACACCAGATTGGCTCGGGCATTGCCGATATGGGGACGGTCATAAACGGTCGGCCCACACACATACATCCGCACATTTTTGGGATCCAGCGGCTCGAACACCTGTTTTTCACGGGCGGCCGAGTTGGTCAGGGTCAGAGTGCGTGTTGCGGTCATGATGGGTCCTCCCCTCAACGGGGTTTAAAGCTTTGACGTTCTAGAGCCGTTTCAATGAAAACCAGATCATTGAAACGGCTCTCGGTCTTTGTTTGGCGCGCTTTCCGGGCGGAAAACCGCGCACACTTTTCCTGAAAGCGCTCTAGGGCTTTTGTCCCGTAAGGCGCGCGCGAGCGCGATCGGGACCGATGAGGGCGAGTAGTTTTTGCATTTCCGGGCCGTGGGTTTGGCCCGTCAGGGCCTTGCGCAAGGGCATGAACAAGGCCTTGCCCTTGGCGCCGGTGGCCTCTTTCACAGATGCGGTCCAGACAGGCCAAGTCTCGTCATCATACGGACCGTCGGGTAGCAAATCAGCAGCCTGAGCCAAGAACGCCGCATCCTCGACCTCTGGCGTCACAGGCCCTTCGACAATGCGCCACCAATCGGCGGCGTCTTCAACCCGGTCCAGATTGGGGCGGATGGCGGTCCAGAACGCCTCGCCACCGGTCACGCCCACGGCCTCAAGGCGCGCCGAGACAAGCTCATAGGGCGTGTCATGCAGGATCTTGGCATTCAGGGTCTTGAGATCCTCTGCATCGAAACGGGCGGGCGCGCGGCCCAGACGGGCAAAATCAAAGCCGGCAATGAGTGGCGCCATCTGGCCCTGAGGCTCCACCGGATCGGACGTCCCGAGCTTGGCCAGCAGACTGACAATGGCCATGGGCTCGATACCCTCGGCGCGCAGTTGATCAAGCGACAGCGAGCCCAGACGTTTGGACAGTTTCTCCCCGTCCGCTCCCACCAGCATGGAGGTGTGCGCAAATGCCGGTGCGGTGCCGCCAATGGCCTGGAACACCTGGATCTGAGCCCCGGAATTCGTCACGTGATCCTCACCCCGCACAATATGGGTGATGCCAAAATCCACATCATCCACGACACTGGGCAACGTGTACAGATAACTGCCATCTTCGCGGATCAGGATGGGATCGGACAGGCTCGCCGTATCGATGGCCGTCTGACCACGGACAAGATCGTCCCACTCGGCCTTGGTGCCGTCGAGTTTGAAGCGCCAATGGGGCTTGCGGCCTTCGGCTTCCAGGGCGGCGCGTTGCTCTGCGCTCAGGGCCAGAGCGGCACGGTCATAAACCGGCGGCTTGCCTTGCGCGCGCTGGAGCTTGCGCTTGCGGTCCAACTCGTCCGCGGTCTCATAACAGGGATAGAGCAGACCGCGCTCTTTCAAATCCGCGACCACGGCGTCATAGCGCTCAAACCGCTCCGATTGACGGAACACCGCGTCATGGGTCAGGCCAAGCCAGGCCAGATCATCCAGGATCGCCTCGGCGAATTCCTGAGTGGAGCGTTCCGTATCCGTATCGTCCAGGCGCAGGATAAACGCGCCATCATGCTGGCGGGCATAGAGATAGTTGAACAGCGCGGTGCGAATATTGCCCACATGCAGCCGGCCGGTGGGGCTCGGCGCAAAGCGGACCTTAACTGAGGTTCCCGAGGCAGACATCTAGCGTTCCTAAGGTTTGCCAGTTTTGGGGCACGCGGGCGCTTAAACGCCCTCACGATCCCGGAACCGGTTCGTGATGGGGTAGCGACGGTCACGGCCGAAATTCCGGGTGCCGATCTTCACTCCAGGGGCCGCCTGCCGGCGCTTGTATTCGGCAATGTAGAGGAGATGCTGCACGCGGGTGACCGTCTCGGGATCATGCCCGCGGGCCGCCACATCCACGACACTCATCTCATTTTCCACAAGTGATTCCAGGATATCATCCAACACCGGATAGGGTGGCAGGGAATCCTCGTCTTTCTGGTCGGCTCGCAATTCGGCCGTCGGTGGTTTATCGATGATCCGGGGTGGGATGACGACGCCCGAAGGCCCCAGCGCGCCGCGCGGCACCGTCGTGTTGCGCCAACGCGAGAGCGCGAAGACCTGCGTTTTGTACAGATCTTTCAGCGCATTGAAGCCGCCGGACATATCACCGTATAGCGTCGCATAGCCCACGGACACCTCGGACTTATTCCCGGTCGTGAGCACCATGGGGCCGAACTTGTTCGACAATGCCATGAGCAGGGTGCCGCGAATACGCGACTGGAGGTTTTCCTCCGTGATATCCGGCGCGCGATTGCCGAAAGCCGGCGCTAAGGTCTCGGTGAAGGCATCCACCGGCGCCTCAATGGGCAAGCTGTCGTAGCGCACCCCTAAGGCCTCGGCGCACTGACGGGCATCGGTCAGGCTGTCCTCGCTCGTGTAGCGCGAGGGCATCATCACGCACCAGACCCGATCCGGACCCAGAGCATCAACAGCAATGGCGGCCGACAAAGCACTGTCAATACCGCCGGACAAGCCCAGCACCACGCCAGGGAAGCGGTTTTTCTCGATATAGTCGCGCAGGCCCAGCGTCACCGCTTGATAGACCGCGGCCAGCCCCTCCTCCACCGCGACCCGCTCGCCGGGCGCGCAGACCCAGCCTTGCGCCGTGCGCGTCCATTCGGTGCGGATCAGCGCGTCCTGCCAGGACGGTCCGTGCACGGCCATGGACAGGTCCGCGTTCAACACGAAAGAGGTGCCGTCAAAGACAAGCTCGTCCTGGCCGCCAAGCTGGTTCACATAGGCAAGCGGTAGGCGCGCTTCGCGCACCCGCGCCACCGCATGGGCCAGGCGCTCGTCATATTTGGGCAAGGTGAAGGGTGACCCGTTGGGCACGAGCAGAAGCTCCGCCCCCGTCTCATGCAGGCACTCCACCACCGCCGGCGACCAGATGTCCTCGCAAATGGGAATGCCAATGCGCACGCCGCGCACCGACACTGGCCCCGGCATGGGACCGGGCGTGAACACCCGCTTTTCGTCGAAAACGCCGTAATTGGGCAGGTCGGCCTTGTAGCGCACCGCCGTCACTGCCCCGCCATCGAGCACGGCGACGGCATTGTAGAGGCGACCCTTGTCCACCCAGGGCGTGCCGACAATGAGGGCCGGGCCGCCATCGGCGGTCTCGCGCGCCAAGGTCTCCACCATGGTCATGGCGTCGCGGTGCAAGGCGGGCTTGAGGACCAGATCCTCAGGCGGATATCCGACCAGGAATAATTCGCTCGCAAGAACGATATCCGCACCCTCGGCGGCGGCGCGGGCCCGGGCGGCGCGCAGCAAATCCGCGTTGCCGGCTACGTCACCAACAACGGGGTTCAACTGGGCCAAGTGAATGGTCAGGCGATCGGTCATGGCACTTAGCTAAGCCTTCGCCCGGCGCGAGGCAAGCGGGCGGGATGTCAGACGGCGGCGAGAACCGCGTCGCAAACCCGGTCCACCTGCTCGTCCTGCAAATACGGATGCATGGGCAGCGACAAGACACGGTCAGCCAGCCATTCGGTGTTGGCCAGGCCCTCGGCCGGGGCCAGAGCCGCAAAGCCCTCCATTTTGTGACACGGCACCGGGTAGTAAACGGCGGAGGGAATCCCCTGATCTTTCAGAGCGGCCTGCACGCCCGGGCGATCCTCTACCGTGATCGTGTAAAGACCCCAGGAGGGCTGCACATCGGCCGGGCGCGCCGGCAGCGGGAGTTTCTCGCTCAGCCGGGCATCATAGCAGGCGGCGATGCGATTGCGGGCGCGCAACTCATCGTCGAAGATCGCGAGTTTTTCCAGCACGACTGCCGCCTGCATGGTGTCGAGCCGGCCATTGATCCCCATGCGGACCGAAAGGCGGCGATTCTCGTCCGTGCCATGCCAGCGCAGTGAGCGCCACAAGTCGCCCCGCTCCTTGCTATCGGAGAAGATGGCGCCACCATCGCCATAGGCGCCGAGGGTCTTGGCCGGGAAAAAGCTGGTGCCGGTCATGGGGGCAAGCGCGCCCACGGCGCGGTTGCCGACGCTGCCGCCAAAACTCTGCGCCGCATCGGCCATGACGAGAATGTTTTCCTCGGCCGCAATACGGCCGATGCGGCCATAATCCGCCGGCAGGCCGTAAAGATCCACCGGCACAACGGCACGTGGGGTCAGGCGGCCTTCGGCGCGCACGGCCTCGATTTTGCGGCTGAGATCTTCGGGATCCATGTTGAAAGTATCCCGCTCCACATCCACGAACACCGGCTCGGCGCCGACGAACAACACGGCATTGACCGTCGCGTTATACGTGAAGGACGGGATGAAGGCCGCATCGCCCGCACCAATCCCCTCGCCGAGCATGGCGATGATGAGCGCGTCGGTGCCGCTCGACACGGCGACCGCGTCGGCGGCGCCGGAGCGAGCGGCAAGCTGTTCTTCTAACTCGGCGATTTCGGGTCCGTTGATATACTGACCATGGTCGAGCACGGCCTTCAGGCGCGCTTCGATCCGCTCACGGATCGGGGCCTGCTGGGCCTTGAGGTCGATGAAGGCGATGGGGTCGGCGCTCATGGGTCGGGTCTTTCTTTAGGCTTGCATCTGGCTTCGGGTCTGTGTGGGGGCGTCAGAAACCCAGAAGGGCCCGCCGGACCAAGCCGGCAAGGCCCCTTAACTGGCCCCTGCGGATGGACCATCCGCATGCAAATAAAATGAGATCAGGCGAGGCGCGCTTACGCGATCATCGCCTCACGCTCGGCCGCCACACTGCCGTGGGCATCCTCAATGAGGAGCGCGGTTTCCACCGCCCGCCGAGCTTCCTCGCCCGTGACGATGGGATCATCGCCCGCATGCACACACTGCACGAAATGGGCAATGCCATAGCCCAGTGGATCACTGGCGATGGACGGCTTGCCATCCACATCCTCGCCCCCAAAAGCCGGTTCCAGCTTGGCGGAGGTGGTGTTGGTCAGCGTCCGGTTCACAAAATCGATGAAGATCTCGCCGTCCAGATACACAAGGCGCATGGAGCGCTGCTTCTCGTCCGCGTTGCGGCTCGCGAAGAGGCGCACTTCCGCACCACTCTCAAAGCTCAGATCGGCGGTCACTTCGTCGGCGAGATCGCCATGGACGAATTCGGCGTCGGCCGTGGTGGAGCGGATGGCGCCCGGCAGAACCTGATGCACCAGGTCCAGATCGTGGATCATCAGATCCATCACCACCGACACGTCCATACATCGACCCGAGAATGGGCCGGCACGGCGACATTCCACATAGACCGGCTTTTCGTCCCGCGAGAGGACGCCGAACTGGGAAAACACATAGCGTTCCTGATGGCCAACCTGGAGCACCAGACCCTTGGCGCGGGCCAGACGCACCAGGTCCGCCGCATGGTCACTGCGCAGCGCCAGCGGCTTTTCCACCAGACAGTGCACGCCCGCTTCCAGCGCTTGACGCGCGATGCGATAGTGCGTGCCGGCCGGAGCGGTGATGGACACCGCGTCCACCTGCCCCAGGATCGCGTCCAAATCGGTCGAGGCGGCCACGTCGTGACGCGCGGCAATGGCTTCAGCCTTGGCCCGGTCCACATCGACGACAGCGATCAGCTCCACATCCGGATTGCCGGCATATTTCGCGGCGTGAAAGCCCCCGAACACACCCGCTCCGATGACAGCGACCCGCACCGGCCGTTCAGCCTTGACCCTATTGAACACGTCTGATCCCTCGTTCCGTTCTTGTCCGACCCCAAAGGCTTCGTCACCGGTGAGCCACCGGGCTCTCAAGCTGTGTTGGCGTCCACTCGCCCCTTGCGCGCGAGTCCCAATCCGCGCGAAGTTTTGGGTTCAAACCGCTGTCGCCCCACCTCACGAACCGTGAGCACCTGGCCGTGGGCACCTGGTTTGAAGCCTTAGGCTGGTTCGCCAACCCATCCCGGGAGGAAGCCCCCCTTAACAAGGCAGTAGGGATATGGCCACGTGACCCGCGCCATCGCAATTCAAAGAATATTCCGGTTTGTTACAGACTGGAGACGTTCTAAAGCACTGTGATGAAAGGGGGTTTCGGCCACCTCCCCAAACGCCCCGTCAGACCGCAAGAAAGGACCATTCCCTATGCCGATCCTTGAGAGCCGCGAGATCCGCCTCGCCCGCCGTCCGGTGGGCATGCCCCAGGACAGTGATTTCGAGCTGGCCACCGTCCAAATCCCTGAGCCCGGCGAGGGCCAAATGCAGGTGCGTAACATTTGGATGTCGGTGGACCCGTATATGCGCGGCCGCATGATCGAGCGCGACAGCTATGTGGACGCCTTCCAAGTGGGGGCGCCCCTCAATGGCGGCGCTATTGGCCAGGTGGTGGCCTCCAAGCATCCGCAATTCCCGGTCGGGACCTATGTGAACAATTTCAATGGCTGGCAGGAAGCGTTCCTGTCCAATGGCGAGGGCCTGACACCGGTGGACCCGGCCCTCGCGCCGATCCAAGCCTTTCTCGGAGCGCTCGGCATGCCGGGGCTGACAGCCTATGCGGGCATGAAGCTGATCGGTGATCCCAAGCCCGGCGAAACGGTGCTGGTTTCGGCCGCCTCGGGCGCTGTGGGTGCGGTGGTCTGCCAGATTGCCAAAAACACCGGCTGCCGTGTCGTGGGCACGGCCGGATCGCAAGCCAAATGCGACTGGCTGACCCAGGAACTGGGGGTCGATGCGGCCATCAACTACAAAACCGCTGGCGACCTCACGGCGGCGATCCGGGCCGCCTGCCCTAAGGGCGTGGATGTCTATTTCGAGAATGTGGGCGGGGCGCATTTGGAAGCGGCCCTAGAGCTGGCCAATCCTTTCGCGCGCTTTCCGCTGTGCGGCATGATTGCCCAGTACAACAACACCTCCGCCGAACCGGGCCCCTCCAACATCATCATGGCGGTCCCCAAGCGGCTGCGCCTGGAAGGCTTCATCGTGTCTGACCATTTCGGCATGCTGCCGGCGTTCCTGACGGATATGGGCCGCTGGGTCTCGGAAGGTCGGATGAAGTGGAAAGAGACCGTGGTGGAGGGCATCGAGAACGCCCCGGCGGCGTTCCGCGGCCTCTTCACTGGGGACAATTTCGGCAAGATGCTGGTGAAGATCGGGCCCGATCCCGCCGCCTGAGCCACACTGTCATGGTGTCTTGAGTCTGACCGAGAACGGGTCCATTTTCATCATTACGGAAATGGACCCGACTTCAAGGAGCGCCCCCGTGACGGCCATTGAGATCTATCACAACCCCAACTGCGGCACCTCGCGCAATGTGCTGGCGCTCATCCGCAACAGCGGGGTGGAGCCGACCGTCATCGAGTATCTGCAAACGCCTCCGAGCCGGGAGACCCTGGTGCATTTACTCAGCCGCATGAGCATGCCGCCGCGCGCGCTCCTGCGGCGCAAAGGCACGCCCTATGACGACCTCGGCCTTGATGATCCCAAATGGACCGATGACGAACTCATCGATTTCATGATGGAGCACCCCATCCTCATCAACCGACCCATTGTGGTGAGCCCGCTCGGCGTCAAACTGTGCCGCCCGTCAGAGACAGTGCTCGACATCCTGCCCGACCCGCAACAAGGGGCGTATACGAAGGAAGATGGCACGCCGGTGGTCGATGAGGCGGGGAAGCGATTGATTTAAGTGGTTATGCCAACCCGAATTTGCCGCTTCGCCTGCATAGTCAGAATTGACAAATCGCTACAGGCCAGAAATGTTCACGCAGGAACAATGATTCTTAGGGTCCAGGCTCAATCAGGTCCAGTATGCGACGATGGTAGCCAGGGCGACGGCGGATAGGAAGTTGGCGGCGAGCTTATGGTAGCGGGTGGCGATGCGCCGGAAGTCCTTGAGGCGACAGAAGGCGTTTTCGATGAGATGCCGCTCTTTGTATCGCGCCTTGTCGTATCGGATGATCCGTTTGCGGTTGGAGCGTCCTGGGATGACGGGAACGGTGCCTTGGGAGCGCAGATCCTTGCGCAGCCGGTTCGCGTCATAGCCTTTGTCGGCAATGAGATAGCGCATGGGTCTGGCCTGGGTGATGAGACTGTCAGCAGCCTTCACATCTGAGACGTTCCCTGGTGTCAGATGCAGGGCAAAGGGACGCCCCAGAACGTCGGTCAGAGCGTGGATCTTGGTTGTCTGTCCGCCGCGCGATTTGCCGATGCCTTGCGCCTTGCCCCCCCTTTTCCGCCAAATGCGCAGCGCTGGGCCTTGATATAAGTGCTGTCTATGCTGGTGCTTTTGGTGATCGCTCCGGCCTCGACCAAGGGGTCCAGTATCCGAACCCAAAGGCGTTTTCGGGACCAGCGATTGAAGCGGTTATAGACCGTCGTAGACGGACCATAGCCCGCCGGGTGGTCTGCCCCCCGAGTTTCATCCAGA
>CAZVEE010000019.1:0-48507 GCA_964625525.1 uncultured Alphaproteobacteria bacterium
AGGCGCGCTATTGCGCGCCTTCGTCGTCTGCCGGTGTGGCCGGATAGAGATAGATATCATCGCTGACGATTTGGGTGCCGTGAAGCCGTAGGCAGATGCCGCCGTCCGGGCGGGTCCATGCTGCCCCTACACGTTCCAGCTTTTGTTTGCGGCCATAGCCTTTGGGCGCTTTGGCGATCCAGTCGGGACGGTTTCCGTTCTCGGACTGTTTTTCAGGTGTTTGGGTTTGTGATGTTGTCATGGTTCATCTCCTTGATTTTTGAGGGCTGGACCATCCAGCCGATGACGGGGAGATGAGCGGGCCTGACGGGACCGGTCATGCCCAACACGGGTCCGCCCAAAGTTGAACGAAGGCGGACTGGCGCGGGCGGGGTCATGGGGCGGAGGAGATCGGGCGATGACGGTTTGGGCGGTCGTGAAATATGGTCTGGCGGGCTTGCTGGCGCTGGTTCTGGCGCTGGCGGCTTATGTCTTATACCTCGCTTATAAGAGCGGCCTGTTGAAGACGCCCGAGTATGAAACCGAGCCTCCTCACGTGCCGTCGCTTGATCGCAAACCGGCCGTTTTGGTCTTCACCAAGACCAATGGCTTTCGCCATTTGGGGGCAATCCCGGCGTCATTGCGTATGTTTGACCGGTTGGCGCAAGAGCAAGGGTGGTCGCTGTTCACGACTGAAAACGCCGCCGTGCACACGTCTGAGCTCCTGGCACGGTTCGATGTGGTGGTGTGGGCCAATGCGTCGGGAGATGTGTTGACACCGGAGCAACGGGCGGCGTTCCGGACTTGGGTCGAAGGGGGCGGGGCCTGGTTTGGGATTCACGCGGCGGGCGGAGATTTCTCCTATCGGTGGGACTGGTATGTGCAGGAATTACTCCGTGCCCAATTCATCGGTCACACCCTGGTCCCGCACATGCCCGATGCGACGATCATTGTTGAGGCGCCTGAGCAGGCAGTGATGCAAGGGCTGCCCGAGCGTTGGGACCGCCGCGATGAATGGTACGCCTTCGCCAAAAGCCCGCGGGATCGAGTCACAGTCCTTGCCTCTATAGATGAGGCCAGTTATCGCCCTGGCCGCGGGGCGCGGATGAAGGGGGGGGACCACCCCATGATCTGGACCCATCGTGTTGGTCAGGGGACGGTGCTTTACAGCGCACTGGGGCATGCGGCGGCCTCTTACACGGAGGCCAACCATGTGGCCTTTATCCAGCGGTCGGTGACCTGGCTCGCCGCTCAAAATCGCTATGGCGCGGTCACCCAACCATAGCCGTCTGCAATCCTGTCCTGCACGCAGACGGAAAAACCCCCTCTCTGCGTGCGACATCCCGACGCAAAGGAGATTTGTGATGGTGATAAGGCGTGTCCCCGGCGCCTGCGCCCTTGTCGAACCGTGGCTTTGTCCGGCACCTTTGGCCTTTCCCTATCTCCATGGGGGTACCGCGTGTGGCGTAACATCCGCATGAGGTTTGACGGGGGTGGTTTTGACGGACATCGATTTCGGGCAGTTCATTCTTGAGGGCATCTCTCTCACCCAACCGACGGATGTGGCTTTCGGACCGGATGGTCGGCTTTACATCCTGGAGCAGAGCGGGCGCCTGCATCGCGCCGAGGTGGCCTTTGAGGATGACGCTTATCGCGTGGTGAGCAACGAGGTCATCGATCTCGTCTACGATATTCCCAACCATGACGTCTTGGGCAATCCGATCCCGGATGAAGGACGGCTGGCGCTTGGCCTGCATGTGGCGGGTACGGCTCAAAATCCGGATGTGTATGTGAGTTCGGCGGATCCGAACTTTCCCTATCTGGATCGAGGCAATGCGGATCCGCTCGATTCCAATTCCGGCATCGTGTCCCGGTTGCGGATGGATGAGGACGGGACCTGGGAGAAACTCGACCTGGTCCGCGGTCTGGCGCGGGGCAATACGGGCCATGGCATCAATGACATGGATATTCGTTGGGAGATGGAGGGGGACACGCTCAAGCCGTTCCTCTATCTCAGCACTGGCGGTATGACGAATTCAGGCGGGGTCGGATCGTTCTTCTTCTTTCAGCCCGAGACGGTTTATGCCGCGGCGGTGCTGCGCATCGATCTCGACCGCCTTGACGCCATGCCAGTGCAGACCACGGATCAGTTGGGCCGGCCGCTGCCCAAGGATCAGTGGTATGTCTATGACTTTCCCACCGTGGACGATCCCACCCGCGACGCCGCTGGGGATATCAATCCGCTCAGTGGGTATGATATCTTCGGCAGCAATAATGGCCTTAATCAAGTGCGTCTGGATCCGGACGGGCCGGTGGAGATCTACGCCACGGGCCTGCGCAATGCGGTGGGGCTGACTGTCACTCACGACAATCGACTCTTTACGTCTGACAACGGACCATCCGATTGCTGTGACCGGCCGCCGGTCTTTATCGATGACGTGGCCACCAATTTCCCCAATGACGGGCGGCGCAATCCCACCACTGTGCAGTCGCCGGACGCCTTCTACGAAATCACCGAAGGCACCTATTACGGCCATCCCAATCCGGTGCGCGCCAGCGGGCCACAGGCCGGGCTCTATGTGCCGGGAACGACTTCTGAAGTGCTGATCTATCCGGAGGACTGGGACCAGGTCTTGGCCGGTTTTGATGCCACCACCACGCCCTGGCCCGATGACGGCACCTTTATCCGCAACGGTGACCCGGGCGACAATGCCCTTTGGACGTTTTCGTCTTCCGTGAACGGCATTGACGAATATCGCGGGACGTTTTTTGACGGGGCGCTAGAGAATGCGTTCGTGTTGTCCCGGTTCACATTCAGTGGCAGTTCTTCTCAGGACATCATCTTCCTGACCCTGAATGAGGACCGGACAGCCGTCGTGGAAGAAACCACGCTTGATTTGCAGAATTTCGGCGGCGCACTGGGCCTGACCTCGCTGGGTGATACGGATCCGTTCCCCGGCACCATCTGGGTCGCGGGCCAAATCGCCAATCAAATCGCGATTTTGCAGCCCAATGGTGCGCCGGTGACACCGCCGTCTCCGCCGCCGGCAGACGATCAGGACCGGGATGGCTTGCGCGACTATGTGACCGATCCGCTGCCATTTGATGACCGCAATGGCGGCCGGGTCGTTCTGGCGCCGGGCGAGTCCGAGATCTGGACCTTCAGCCCAGCGCTCACGCCGCCGGGGCCGTCGGGCTCTATCTTTAATCTGGGTCTCACCGGGGCCATGACCGATGGCGAGGCGGAAAGCCTCGGCGCGTTGTTTGAGGATACGAATTTCTTCCCCGGCGGCGCCGTAGGGCAGCTCACCCTTATCGAAACCGGACCGGGCACCCCGTTCGGCCCGGACAACACGCTGCGCGATGCAGGCCAGTTTGCCTTCACCACTACCGATGACGCGGATATCGTGACCATCTCGGCGGATTTGTCCAATCCGTTCCCGGATCTCCTGGCCTTGGACGACCTGCCCGATGGGGCCGGGGCCGGCATCGCCATCGGCCCGGGGACCCAGTCGGACTTTGTCTATTTCGGCACACTGGTACAGGACGGGCGTCTGGGGCTCGCGGTGATCTTCGAACAGGCGGATGCGCAGGTGGCCAAGGCCTTCCTGGAAGTGCCGGTGTTCGGCGACGCGCAGGCGGTCAATCCGGGGGCGTCCGTTCTCCTGGATCTGATCGTGTCCAAGCAGGCGGGCACGGTGGTGCCCCATTAC
Source organism: uncultured Alphaproteobacteria bacterium (assembly GCA_964625525.1). Classification (GTDB taxonomy): domain Bacteria; phylum Pseudomonadota; class Alphaproteobacteria; order JAJFIK01; family JAJFIK01; genus CAZVEE01. The sequence continues at coordinate 3,693 of CAZVEE010000019.1, forward strand.
GCTGTGGACTTCACGGATCGGGCCCCCGATGGCAGCGAGACGGTCCGCACGGTCGAAGGCTTTCTGCCGACGATCACCTTGGAGGGCGATGTGCTGGCGGCGCTGCGCGGTGATTATGTGCTGGAGCAGGACGCCAGCACAGTCACTGATCCAGCGCTTGTGTCCTCGGGCCCTGTGGTCTCCCTGGTGGCGACGACCAATGGCGCGAGCGGTGTGGTGCCCACCAGCTGGAATTCCGTCCTGGTGGAAACCAAAGCGCAACCCGAGACCATCGCGGCCCTGCCCGAAGCCGTGGCCATTTGGGACGGGACCGGCAGCACCTCGGCGAGCCTGGCGGATGCCAGCGGCAATGGCCTGACCGGCGGGGGCCGTGGCGGCGTGTCGGTGACGCAAGATGGGGTTGTGGGGGCGGGTCTGTCCTTCGATGGTTCTGACGGCAGCTATATCGTGCCCCATGACGACCAGTTCTTGCTGGACGAAGGCACGGTGATGCTGTGGGTCAATCCGGATCGGGACAATCGGGATCAGGGTTTGCTGTCAAAGGATGCGAGCTTCAATGGCACCGGCGGACATTTGGATATCCGCATGCTGTCAGGGGGACAGATTTGGACGCGGCTTCAGAATGCGGAGTCGTCCCAAGATGTGGTGCTTCAGGGGCCGGACCTGGCGGTGGGCACGTGGTCCCATGTGGCGGTCTCGTGGGGGCAGGGTGGTGTCACCTTGTCGGTGAACGGAGAACTGGTCGCATCGGACAGCTATACCGGTGGCCTGGGCAGCACCGCCGGCGGGGCAGGGAATTTCGAGCCCATCGCTCTGGGCGCCACGTTGCGGTCTTCGGGCGATTTGTCCGCCGACCCCTTGCGTCAATTCTTCGACGGGCAGCTCGATGAGGTGGCGATTTCCGGCACGCAGCTCGATGCGGACACCATCCGTGCACTGTATGATACCGGTTTGTCTGGCGTTGGCCTCGCGGATACGTTGGCCGTGAATGCGGCGCCCGAGGTGCCCGTGCTCTCACCGGGCGTGGTGCAGATTGCAGAGGGCGAAGCGGGACCGGTGGCCATGATCCGCACGGTCGATCCGGACGGGGATGATGTGGCCTTGTCCTTGGCGGATGATTTCGGCGGTGTGCTGGCGCTTGACCAGGACATGTTGGTGGTGACAGTGCCGCTCGATTTCGAGGCCTTGCCTGACGGCTTCATCGCCCTCGGCGACACTCAGGCTTATGCCTATGTGGACATCATGGCCGAGGACGGGCGTGGTGGCGTCGCGTCAGCGAGTGGCTTGGTCGTGGTCTCCGACGGGGCGGAGGATATCCCAGGCGACGACGACAGCCAGGATGATGGGGGGGATGAGCACGGCACCTGCCCGAACGCAACGCCGGCGGATGACGACACAGACTCTGACACAGATTCAGGAACGGATTCGGGCACGGATGCGCCGCTCCTGTCTCATGGCCTGTTTGACTGGACGTTTGGCGAGGCGCAGACATCGGATGAAGGGGCGGCGCCCGCTCCGGTCGCTGCAGGCGATCTCGCTGCCCCCCCCTTCCTCCTTGATCCCGTGGAGACGGACGGCTTTTGGTGAGCCTTCACGCAAAACCCGGCGCGGGACACCGCGCCGGGTTTTGCAGATGTTTGATTGTGGTGGCCCGCTCACGCGCGCCAGGGCATCAGCCCTGGTTGCGCGGGGGAAACTGGCCATTGGGTCCCGGCATGGGCTGGCCCGGACGCGGCGCCTGAGGCCGAGCGGCGTTGACCGAGCCGCCAGTGTTGGTGCTGGCGCTTAGCTTTTGCAGCGCGGCGTTGAGCGCGTCATTGGTGTCCACGCCCTGCATGTTCACATTGCCCGGATTGAACTGGGCAAAGGTCTGGCGGCTGCGCTGGGCCTGCGCGGCTTGCTGCGTGGGCGAGGGTTGCTGCGCCATGCCCGGCTGTTGACCCTGGGGCGGTTGTGCCATGCCCTGCGCCGCGGCCTGTGGGAATGCCCCATTGGCTTGCGGTTGAGGCTGAGGTTGGGCGGCGCCGTTGGGAGCCGGCTGGGGAGCCTGCGGCTGGGGCGCGGGCTGCTGCGGCTGTTGCGCCGGGCGTGCGGCTTGTGGCTGCGGCGCGGCTTGTGCGGCGCGCTGCTGCTGGCGGGCCTCAATGGCGGCGTCAGCCTCGGCCATGGCGTCATTCAAGGGATCGTCCGCATGGCGGATATTGCCCTGGAAGAAGGCGCCGGTTTCGACCGCCAGCGCGTTGTGCGTGATGTCGCCTTCCACATGGCACGTGGCGGCAAGGTTCACTTTGCGTGCACGAATGCCCCCGACCACATGGCCGCGGATGATGACTTCATCGGAGCGAATTTCGCCCGTGATCACGGCTTTCTCGCCCACGGTCAGGCAGGTCGAGTAAATGTCGCCTTCGATCTTGCCGTCGATCTGAATATCGCCGGTGCACGTGATCGTGCCGACGATGGTCATATCCGAACAAATGATCGACGGGGCGGCCATGCGACCGGACCCGCGACGCTGCTGCGCCTGGTTGGCGTCAGAACTGCTCGAGCCGCTATCCTTCGTTTTCCCAAACATACCGCCCTGCCTCTAGGAATCGTTCCGGGTTCAAAAACTGACCCTGATACTTGATCTCATAGTGAAGGTGTGGGCCGGTACTGCGGCCCGTATTCCCGAGGGTTCCGATCTCCTGACCCCGGCTCACCCGATCGCCCGTCTTCACTCTGCGCTTATTGAGATGGCCATACAGGGTGACGAACCCGTTGCCATGATCAATGCGCACCATATTGCCGTATCCCGAGCCCCACCCTGACTTGGTCACTGTCCCGTCCGCCGTGGCAACGATGGGCACCCCCTGGCGGCCAGCAAAATCAAGACCAAAGTGCTGAGTCATGCGCCCATTGAACGGATCATGCCGTGGCCCGAAGTCGCTGGTGATCCGGTACACATCCACCGGTCGTGTAAGAGGTAACGTCGCGACCGTGTCAGTCAATGCCGCAAGGTGCTGGAGGTTGCGCGCAATGCGGGTCGTTTTGCGGGTGAAAAAGTATTGTTCCTGCTCATCCGGCGACAGATCCTCAACATCGGCACTGATGAAAGGGCCGCCCCGGCCGTTTTCCATATCATCGGTCAGCGGCGGGCGGTTCTCTTCCACCATCGCCATGAGATCAAGACCCGTATGCGCGAGAGCCCGCTCCAGCCGGATGATCTCGTCATTGGCGCGCTCTTCCAGCGTCACCAACTCCACATATTGGGTGCTTTCCAACTCGCTGATGCGCACTTCCAGATCCTGGAAGTCAGCAACCCGGCGTTGCAGCAGCGCCGCGTGCTCTTCACTCGTGGAGACGCGGTTCAACAGCTCCGACAGGCCCGCAACCGCAATCTGGCTGGGCACGGCGCTGTAGCGTGAGCGGCGCGGCGTGGGATCGGTATCGCGCAGGGTGGGGATGGAGGAGGAGGCATTGTCTTGGTTTTCCGGCGGCGAGAAAATCGCGCCGGCGAGGGACGCATGGTCTTCGAGGCGCGGGTCAAGAAGAGACGTTTTCTGCTCGAACACCGCGTCGACCTGCTCCTGGCGATCTTCCAACTCGCGTAAGGAGCCTTCGAGTTCATTCTCCACAACGGCCACGGCCGAGTGCAGGCGGTCATAATCGGCCTGCATTTGATCAAGCTTGGCTTCCCAACGGCGGGTGGAGTCGCGCAAATCGGCGCGGATTTCGGCGTTGATCTGTTCAACAAAAATGACGTTCACAGAAGCGTAGGCGAGCCACCCCAAGACCCCGGCCACCAGCATAATCGCCAGAATCTGGGCGCGTCCTGAGACGGTCGTGAACTGAACCTGACCGTTGCACCGGTGGTAAATCTGCCGCTCGGGAAAGAACCGCTCATACCAACCGCGCACAGTGGCCATGGCACCTGTGGTCATGGATCAATCCCCGAAACACGCGCTGAACCCCAATTCGCCTTATACCACCGGAAGTGTGGCAGAAACACAAGGGCGCCCAACAACCTTCACCATTTTTTAAGATTTCGGCGGAACCGCAGCCAGCGGTGCGTAAAAGTCCCGCGGGAACCCGGCCTGCGCGCGCGCCGTGTCATTGAACGGCGGCTTCAACTGGCCCCTAAAATGACTCTTCACTAAGGCCTGCCATGTGCGCCGGACCTCCGCGCCCCGCGCCACACACACCCTTTCGAGCCACCGCATCCCCACCCGGACGTGCCGAATCTCGTCCTCATAAATTACCCGTAAGATTGCGGCGCTTTCTAGATCGTTGACGCCGCTCAGCCGATTGATCATGTCCGGGCATACATCCAGACCGCGAGCCTCCAACACGAGAGGGACTACCGCAAGGCGAGCCAACACGTCCCATCGCGTGTCATAGGCCGCGTCCCACAAGCCATCGTGGGCCGGATTGTCCCCATATGAGGCATCCAGCTCCTCCAGACGGGTGGCGAGCATCAAAAAATGGCGTGCCTCGTCATCGCCAACGCCGACCCAGTCCGCGACGAAGGCCGACTCCTCCACAGCGGTTGCAAAGCGCCCCACCATATCCCAAGCCAAGTTAACGGCGTTCAACTCGATATGGGCCAAAGCGTGCAGCAGGGCGACGCGCCCTTTCACGCCGGTGAGTCGGCGTTTGGGCATACGCGCCGGGTCCAGCAGGTCAGGCCGCGCCAGCCGGCCGGGTCGATCGAGACAGGGGGGCAGGTCGGCGGGCTCCCGGGCGCTGAATGTCAGCGTGCCTGCACCCCAGGCCGCTGCCGCGGCCCGGGAGGCGTGCGCCTTTTCCGTCGGGTCCGCCAGCGCCACAACGCGCCGGGCGGCCGCGCGGATATCGCCGCTGAGGGGGACCTCAGCGGCCGTTTCAGGCGCTTTGGGAGACACGTCCCGGTTCACAGGTCGCGCACCGCCGTCAGCACCGCGTCCACATGGCCCGGCACGCGCACCTTGCGCCAGACCTGCGCCAGCTTGCCCTTGGCGTCGATCAGGAAGGTGGAGCGGTCGATCCCCATATATTTGCGGCCATACATGCTCTTCTCCACCCAGGAGCCGAAGCGCTCGGTCACGTCCCCGCCTTCATCGGAGGCGAGAATCACACCCAGATCGTGCTTGGCTTTGAACTTGTCATGGGCGGTGACGCTGTCTTTCGACACACCGATGACCACGGCGCCAGCGGCCTCAAACTCCGCCAGCTTTTCGGTAAAGCCGATGGCCTCCTTGGTGCAGCCCGAGGTATCGTCTTTAGGGTAGAAATAGAGCACCACCGGCTGGCCCGTGAAATCCTTGAGGGACACCGTGCCGCCGCCATCGGTGGGCATGGTAAAATCGGGGGCCTTGTCGCCTATGCCGGGTGCATCGGTGGAGGGGGAAGTTGCCTCTTTCTTGCTTGTGCTCATGGCCACGCTGTAGCCTCCATATCGTGGGATTGGAGAGAAAAGGACGGTGACGCAGAGGTAGCCGCCGCGGCCGTCTCTGCCAACTGTCATGGGTTAACCTAATCCGCCGAAAGCCGCTGTCATCATGCGCCGTGCCGCTCACCGTTTCTTTGAGATCACTGCCGCTGTCGCCGCCGTCGTGGTGATTACGCTGAGCGCGGGGGTGTATCTGATCGCCTCAGGGTCGGTGGCGCTTGATGTTCTCAAGCCGACCATCGCGGACACGCTGGCGGACGCTTTAGGGGCGGAAGGGGTCGATTTCGAAACGGCCTATCTGGAATGGAGCGAAGAGGGCCAGCGGCTGCACTTGAAAGTGCGCGAGGCGCGAATCTATGGCGCCGAAGAGACGGTCGCCGTGCGCGTGCCCGAGCTGGAGCTGGGCATGTCGGTGCAGGCGCTGTCACGCGGTCTGGTGGCGCCCACGCAGGTGATCTTCAACGGCGCCTCGGCGCAACTGGTGCGCACGGCGGACGGGTCATTGTCCATGGGGCTGCTCCCTCTGGATCGGGGGCCGCGGGTGGTGGTGTCCGACAGCGGCACGGCGCGGGTGGTGGACGATGCTCCGGCAGTTGCCGAGCCGTCCGCGGAAGAGGCGGGCGTGGGGGCGGGCGAGGATGGCGGGGATCTGGCTGCCCGGCTGGCGCGGCAACTGTTTGCGCCGCCCGATCCCACCAGCGCGCTGGGTTATCTCAACGAGATCGCGATTCGGGATGCACGGCTGCGCTTTTCGGACAGGGTAAGCGGCTCGTCGGTGGAGGCGCATCATGCGGATCTGAGCCTGCGCCGTGGCGATCCGGGGCTTGAGCTGGCGCTTGATGCGCTGCTCGATCTCAACGGCGCCCCGGTGGAGATCTCGGTGCAAGGCGCGCAGGCGGAGGCTGGTGGCGGGGCGGATCTGGATCTGACGTTCACGGATGTCTCCGTGGCGGCCCTGGCGGACTATGTGCCGGATCTGGCCCCCATCACCGTTTTCGACGGCTCCTTACGCGGCAGCGTCGGTGTCAGCTTGAATGAAGACGGTGAAGTTGGTGCTCTGCGGGCGGATCTTGTGGCAGGGCCCGGTGATATCGAACTCGGTCAGCCCACCACCTTGCCCTTGGTGGAAGAGCGTCATTTGGAAGCCATGCTGGCGCGGGTGCCGGAGCGGGTCGCTATCCGCTCCGCCGGCTTGTCTGTAGAGGTGGATACCCTCGCTGATACCTTCGTGCTCAACGGCCTGTCCGTTCTCACCGACGAGGCCCGCGCCATCGTGTCGGGGCGGGGGGCGCTCACCTTTCAGCCCGGGGAAGACTGGGCCCTGGATGGGCTGAGTTTCGATCTGACGGCAGAGGATATGACCCTCGCCGTGCCGGTTTATTTCGAAGATATCGCGCAGGTGGATCGCCTGCGGTTGAAGGGCGATCTGGACCTGACGGGCACCCAGTACCGCTTTGATCACATCCGGCTTGATGCCTATGGCGGCAGTATTGATCTCGCCGGACGCTTTGGCGAGGTGAATGGCAAAACGGAAGTGTTTCTGTCCGGAACCATCGCGTCTATCCCCGCCACACGGCTGAAGCATTTGTGGCCCGTTGGCCCGGGCCAGGGCGCGCGGGACTGGGTCTCCGAAAACATCCGGCAAGGCGAAATCACTCAAGGCACGCTGACCCTGGAGGCGCCGGCAGGCACGTTCGATGTGGGGTACATGCCCGATGAGGCCATGCAGCTCGATTTCACCCTCGCCAATGTGACCAGTACCTTCGTGCGCGGCCTGCCGCCGATCACCGACGGTCAAGGCGAGGCGACCCTGTTCGGCGACAGCTTTCAGCTCCGCTTGCAAGAAGGCCGCATTGGGCGTGTCGAAGTCCGCGACGTCGCCATGTACACCACCGGCTTGCACAAGCGTGGCGCCGTGGGCGAGTTCGACGCGGTGATTGCTGGTCCGATGGCGGACATTCTGGGGCTGCTTGATCTTGGTCCCTTCGGGTATCCAAGCAAATACGGCATCGATCCCACCCGGGTGCAGGGGCAGGGCAGCCTGCGCCTTGATGTTTCCCTGCCGCTCCTGGCCGATGTGGACATGGAGCAGATCGAATTCGCTGCGGCCGCCAATGTGGAAGATATGGCGGTGCCCGGCCTGATCGGCGGGCTCGATCTGCATGACGGGTCGCTCTTTCTGCAGATCAATGGCGAGGGCCTCTCCGGCCAGGGCGATCTGAAAATCGCTGGCGTACAGGGCACGCTGGATTGGCGTGAGGTGTTTATCGACGGGGCGGAGCTGCCCAGTACATTCGTGATCACCACCGTGCTCGATGATACCGCGCGGGAGACTTTCGGGCTGGATGCCGGCGGCGTCATCTCTGGCCCGGTGCTGGTGGAGGCGACGGCGCGCGGGCGCGGGGCGGAACTGACGGATATTCAGGTGCACGCGGATCTGCGCGACAGCGCTATCGATCTGGGCGAGGCGCTGTGGCAGAAGCCAGCCGGGGAAACCGCGAGTGCGCGGCTCACGGTGAATGTGGAGCCGGACGGGCGGATTTTGGCGCGCAATCTGCGCATGGAGGGGCGCAACGTGACCCTCACCGGCGGGTTTGAACTGGCCAGCGACGCCAGCCTCGCCGCGGCCGACTTCCCCGTGGTGAAACTGGGGAGTTTGACGGATTTTGCCGTGCGGGCCCGGCGCGAAGACGATGCCGAGGCGCTGCATGTGATGCTGACCGGGGCCTATCTCAATGCGGGGCCGCTTCTCGACGGCGTGATGTCGGGTGCCAGCGGCTCTGGAGAGAGTGTCAGCGCCGGGCGGCCGTTCCGGCTGACGGCCAATCTGGGGCGCATTGATCTTCTGAACGAGGTCAGCCTGAGCAACCCGACCCTGTCCATGGAGGCGGCAAAAGGCACGCTGGAGGATCTGCGCCTCAGCGGCACGTTCGATGGCACCGGCACGGTGAATGTGGATCTCGCCCGCGATGGCCCGACCACCCGCACGCTGATTGTCAGTGCAACGGATGCAGGTGCGCTGGCGCGCGGTGTCTTCGGCACCGATTCGGTGAATGGCGGACGGTTCCGCCTTGATGCGGCGTTGACGGAACTGGGCACGCCGGAAAACGACATCGATGTGCAGGGCCAGCTGGCGGTGGATAGCTTCCGGGTGGTGAATGTGCCGTTGCTGGCACGATTGCTCACGGTCGGTTCTTTTACCGGGCTCAACGATCTATTGCAGGGTGAGGGCATCTGGTTTGACCGGCTTGATGTGCCGTTCATGTCCCATGAGGGCGCGTGGTGGGTGGATGAGGGCCGGGCCTATGGCCCCTCGCTCGGCATCACCATGGACGGCGGTCTGAACGCCGATATGGCCGCCACGGATCTGCATGGCACCATTGTGCCGGCCTATCAGATCAATTCCGCGCTCGGTCGGGTGCCGGTGATCGGTGACCTGTTCGTGGGCCGGGAAGGCGAAGGGGTGATCGGCATTACCTATCGCATTGTCGGGTCGGGCGAAGGCTCCAGCATTTATGTGAACCCCCTGTCGGCCCTGGCCCCTGGTTTCCTGCGCCGCCTGTTCCAAATCGGCGCCGGCGACGGGGATGAGTTGGGGACGACCGCACCCGATACTCAGCCTGAATGAGGCCTGCCATGACGCGTGATGTGATCATCCGCCCCTGGGACCCCGGGCGCGACCGGGCCGCTGTGCTCGCCCTCAACAGCACACTGCAAGACTATGAGCGCAGCCTGCGGCCAAGCCGTCGCCCCGGTCCCGAGTGCACCGAAGAGATCCTCTCCCTGATTGAGACGCGTCTAGCCGCGGCTGGAGACAGCCGTGGCCTGCTCGTGGCCGAGATGCAGGGGCGCATTCTCGGGTTCATCACCTATCGCGAAGGTCTGGACGTCCTAGAGCAGGACCAGCGCGAAATGCACATCCCGGACCTGGTGGTGGTCGAGGACGCGCGCGGCACCGGCGTGGGCACCGCTCTGATCGATCAAGTGCGCATCTTGGCCCGGGACCGGGGCATTCATCGTCTCACCATTTCCGTCCTTGCGCAGAATAGGGCCGCTCAAGGCGTGTACGAACGATACGGCTTTCGCCTTGCGCTCCGCACCTATGAAATGAATACGGCGCAATGATCCATTTTGGATACGCCTTTTGCGATTTGTCGTAGACGGACGGTCAGTTGTCGCTGCGCTGCAAAAAAGACAAACAAATCAGAGGACGTCTCGCTACTCCCGCATGTGGTCTCGCGGTCAGGACCCAGAAACGTGTGCGGTGAGGTGTTTGAACGGTTGTTCAGCTGCCATTCCGTCGCACCGGGATGGGATCATTTTCGTCGTCCCCCGATTGACCTACCAACACTGGATTGCAAGCTACCCCAAGCGGCACGTGGGGTCGCTGACAAATCATCCGATTTGAATAGACCCTTTGGCTTAGGTGCCCCCGTGTGCCTTGCCTGCCGCGCCGGTCGTGAGAACCGAAATCAAAAGCGCGGCGGGTGGAGTTCGGGCAACCGTCCGAGCTCGGATGGATGATCAAGCATTTGGGGGCCTTCATGGCAGCGACGTCCAGACTTTCCAACGCCCTACTCAATCTGACCGATCCCGGCACTGTTGTGCTGAACGACAAGCGCGATGCGCTCGGATCGGTCGTCAATACCCTGACCGATGTGACGGCGGGGGGCGCCAACACGTTCCTGCGTGGCGGCATTGACTATGTCCTGATCGACGCGATCTCCGCCCTGGGATCTCATGACAAATTGCTGTCTGAGCTTCAGGCGATTGGCCTGGAAGCCGGTGAGCAGTTCGGCCGTGTCGTGTCGGGCTGGCTGCCGGTCGATGCGATCACCGCGCTGGCCGGCGTGGACTCACTGCAAAGCGCGGATGCGGTCAGTGTCGGGAGCAATGTCGGATCGGTGACGACCCAGTCTGTGGAAGCCAATGCCGCGGACACGGTCCAAGACCTTTACGGCCTCGACGGCACGGGGGTGACAGTTGGGATTCTCTCGGATTCCTTTGACACTTCTCCCTTCTTCGCTATTGACGCTGCCGCGGATGTGGCCAGTGGTGACTTGCCGGATGACGTGCTGGTGCTCGAAGATTTCGTCGGCAACACCATCGACGAAGGCCGCGCCATGGCCCAGCTCGTGCACGATCACGCACCGGGGGCGGATATTCAGTTCGCCACGGCGTTCAACGGTCAGGCGGGCTTTGCCAATAACATCCTGGCCCTGCGCGATGCGGGCTCCGACGTGATCGTGGATGACATCATCTACTTCGCCGAGCCCGCCTTTGCGGACGGCATCATCGCCCAGGCAGCGGCGGAAGTGGTTGCCGACGGCGTGTCCTTTTTCTCCTCGGCCGGGAATAACGGCGCGGCTGGTTATCAGGATGCCTTTGCTGATAGCGGCGTTGCGGGCTTCTTTGATGTCATCGCGCCGGGTGGCTCCACCACGCATGACTGGGATCCGGGCGCGGGCATTGATCCGGTGCTTGACTTCCTGCTGCCCTCGGGCACCACGCGCTTCGTGCTGCAATGGGATCAGCCCTATGCCAGCACGGGCCTTGCGAGCCCGGGATCCGCGAGTGACCTGGACTTGTGGCTGACGGCGGCGGGCACGGATCCGACGGCGATTTTCTTCGGAGCGTCGAGTGTCAATATCGGCGGCGATCCGGTGGAAGTGCTGTCCATCATCAATAATGGGGGCCCGATCACGCTCGGCTTGGCCATTGAACTCTTTGATGGGGTGATGCCGGCCGATATGCGCATCATCGCCTTTAACTTTCCCGGCGATATCGTCGATGCGGAATATGCCTTCACTGGGCCGACTGTATACGGACATTCCGTTGCCGCAGGGGCTTTTGGCGTCGGCGCCAGCGACTGGGACGAGACCCCGGCCTTTGGCGTGACCCCGCCGCTGATTGAGGACTTTTCCTCGGTCGGCCCGGTGGAAATCCTGTTCGATACAGATGGCAACCGTCTCGCCACGCCGGAGATGCGGGACGCGGTGGACTTCACCGCCAGTCAGGGCGGCAATACCACCTTCTTCATCGGCGATACGCCTGATGATCCCGACAGCTTCCCGAATTTCTTCGGCACCTCCGCCTCGGCACCCAATGCCGCGGCCATTGCAGCGCTGATGCTGGAGGCCAATCCCGACCTTACCCCGGCGGAGATCGAAGCGGCGCTGGAAGCCTCCGCCATCGATCAGGACGATCCCTATACGCCGGGCTTTGACGTCGGCCCGGATGAGGCAAGCGGCGCGGGCCTGATCCAGGCAGACCTCGCCGTGCGCGAAGCCGCGTTCAATGCGGTGGATCCGGCTCTTGCCAGTGCCAATGACTGGTTTGCGAACGGCAATGGCGGCTTCAATGCGACCTTCACTCTGACGCTCACAGAGGATCTCGTGGACGGGGGCGGCGTCAAGGCTTGGGGCCTTGATGTGGATTACGCCGGCGGCGGGACCTTTTCCTCGGGCTGGACGCAGAGCTTCAACGGCCCGGTCGAGTTCGATACGGCGACGGGGATTTTCTCCACCGTCAACAGCGGCTTCCAGCCAGACCTGGAAGTTGGCGATACCATCACCTTTGCCGTGCAGGTCCAGGGCGCGGGCTTCAACGAGGATGACTTCAGCTTCTTCTTCAAGGATCTGGATGACGCGCCGGTGACGCCCGACGCGACCGCCTCGGCGGGCCTTTCGCTTGATGCTTCGGACCTCAATGATTGGGGGGCGGGTCTGGTCCAGCAGATCGAGATCACCAACACGGGTGCTGAGGCCGTGGACGGATGGATCGTGAAGCTGAACCTGGATCCCGGCGATCTGGCCGATCTCACGCTCACCAATACCTGGAGCGCCACCCAGCAGTCGGACGGGGAGGACATCTACTTCTTCGCCGCCGATTACAATCAGATGGTGGGTGCGGGCGACAGCGTTAGCTTCGGCTTCCAGGCCAGTGTTTCCGGAGGCTCACCCTTCGAGGCGGGTGATTTCGACTTTGTCGGTCTGGATGATCTGCCCCTTGGCATCACCGCACCGTCCGGGTTCGACTTTGTGTAACGCAAAAGAGGCGGGAGCCCACGGGCTCCCGCATCCCTTTTCGGATATCATCCGCCGTCCGATCACACGGGTTTGACAAGCACGTGCCGCTTCTTGCCGGCTGACAGTTTAATCACCCCATCCGCATTCACATCCGTCGTGGAGACCGGCGTGTTTTCGTCCGGGATCGCGCCATCATTCAGCTTGGCACCGCCGCCTTTCACGAGCCGGCGAGCCTCGCCGCCCGACCCGGCAAGCCCTGCGCGGCGGAACAGGTCGAATGCGGGCACGCCCGCCTCCAGGTCCGCCCGAGGGATCTCCACCGTGGGCAGGTCTTGGCTCAGGCCTGCGCCCTCGAAGGTGTCACGGGCGGTTTCGGCCGCTTTCTCCGCCGCCTCGCGCCCGTGCAGCATGGCGGTGGCTTCAGTGGCCAGGACTTTCTTCGCCTCGTTGATCTCCTGGCCTTCAAGCGCGGCCAGGCGGGTGATCTCGTCGATGGGCAGTTCAGTATAAATCTTCATGAAGCGCGCGACATCCGCATCCGACGTGTTACGCCAGAACTGCCAGTAATCATAGGGCGAAAGCATGTCTTCGTTGAGCCATACCGCTCCGGACACGGACTTGCCCATCTTACGCCCGTCAGAGGTGGTTAAGAGCGGAGTGGTGGCCCCATAGACCGACTGGCTTTCCACCCGGCGCACCAACTCGATCCCGTTGACGATGTTGCCCCACTGGTCGGACCCGCCGAACTGAATGCGGCAGCCATAGCGCCGGTAGAGCTCCAGAAAATCATAGGCCTGGAACAGCATGTAGTTGAATTCCAGGAATGTCAGCGGCTGTTCCCGGTCAAGGCGCAGTTTCACGCTTTCGAAAGTCAGCATACGGTTTACGGTAAAGTGGGTGCCGTATTCGCGCAGAAAATCGATATAGCCGAGCTTGGACAGCCACTCATAGTTATCCACCATCAGCGCATCCGTCGGCCCGTCGCCAAAGTGGATGAAGCGATCAAAGGCGCGCTTATAGGTGTCCATATTCTGGGCGATCGTGGCGTCGTCGAGCATCTTGCGCGACTCGTCCTTACCGGAGGGATCGCCGATGCGCGTGGTGCCGCCGCCGATAATGACGATGGGCCGGTGGCCGCAGGTCTGCACCCAGCGCAGCAGCATTACCCCCATGAGATTGCCCACATGCAGGCTCGGCGCAGTGCAGTCAAAGCCCGCATACCCCGTCGCCGGGTCTTCCGCCAAAAGCGCCGACATGCCCGCCTCGTCGGTCATGTCCTGGATAAAGCCGCGCTCTTTGAGCACGTGCACGAGGTCTGCCCCCTTGGCGCTCATGGGTCTCTCCTCACACTGTCGCCGCACAAATCATGATAAGGGCACAGGCAGTAGCATATTTTGCATCGCTGCACAGGCTGGGTGGACAGGCGGATAGGGTGGACAGCATGGCGCAGGCGCGCACAGTTCTTGGCATGATCAGCGGCACGTCCATGGACGGCATTGATCTGGCCGTGCTCACCACCGACGGCGAGACGGTGATCGAGCCGGGCCCTGTCATGGCCGCGCCCTATGCGCCCCAGACCCAAGCCGCGTTGCGCGCCGCCCTGGACGTGGCCGGCGAGATCCTGGCTGGCGGGCCGCCCGATGCGGCGCCGGTGCGCGCGGCCTGGCAGGCGGCCGGCGCCGGTGTGACGGCCGATCATGCAGCGGCCCTGAGCGCCTTTGCCGCCACCTATCCCGACATCTGGGCCCAGGTGGATCTTGTGGGCTTTCATGGTCAAACCGTGCTGCATGCGCCTGATCGGCGCCTCACAATTCAACTGGGCGACGCCGCAGCGCTGGCGCGCACGGTGGCGCGGCCTGTCGTGGGCGCCTTTCGCGCCGCCGATGTGGCGGCGGGCGGGCAGGGCGCGCCCTTCGCGCCGCTTTATCATCAGGCGCTGGTGGCGGGGTTGCGAGGGGCGCGGGGGCTGAGCAGCCCCGTCGCCGTGCTCAATATGGGCGGGGTTGGGAATATCACCTGGCTTGGATCCGGGGGCCGTATTCTGGCCTTCGATACCGGGCCAGCCAATGGCCCCACCGATGATTGGGTGCACGCTCATACGGGCGCCACCATGGATGTAGATGGGCGCCTCGCGGCAGCGGGTCAGATCCATGAGGACCGGATCGCGGCGCTTGCAGGCCACCCCTATATGCACCGCCAGCCGCCAAAATCCCTCGACCGGCTCGACTTCACGGCCGGGGTGGCGGACGGGTTGTCGCTGCAGGATGGCGCGGCGACGCTGACGGCGGTGTCGGCGGAAGCGGTGCGTCTGGCGCTTCCCCATCTGCCCGAGCCTCCCGTGCTGTGGATCGTCTGCGGTGGTGGCCGACGCAATCCGGTGCTCATGCGGGAGCTGGCCGCACGCCTGCCGGGCCTGGTCGAGCCGGCGGAAGCGGCGGGCTGGCGCGGCGATGATCTGGAGGCAGAGTTGATCGCATATCTCGCTGTGCGCTCCGTGCGCGGCCTGCCGCTCAGCCTGCCCGAAACCACGGGCGTGCCGGCACCGTGTCCGGGCGGTCTTCTGCATGAACCGTCCGGACTCTGAACGTCAAAGCGCTCTTAAAGTCACAGTGGCGGCAACACTTCAATGGTTTCTGCCAGCAGCGGTCCGTCCTGGGCGACCAGCATATTGTGCCGTGCATAGAGCACCGGCGGCAGGGCGGTGAGCCCCAGCGCCTGGGCCATGGTCTCATCCGGCGTCACGGCTAACAAGGATCGCAGGCGGCTGGTGAAGGCGCGGCCTATTTCGCGCAAGAGCGCGCCAAAGGGCACGCGCCCCTCGCGGATCTGAGCCTGTGCGTCTGCTGGAAAGGCGTCCATGGGGATGCGGATCAGCGCAAGCTGCACCGGCCGGCCGGCCGGCTGTGTGTGCAACACCACTTTGCGGGCATAGAAGCCGGGCGCATCCCGCTCGCCCAAGACGGTAACGCCCAGGCGGGTCTCGAAATGCGCGCTGAGGGCTGCCGTCATCGTGCCGCTGTGATCCAGAAGCGTGCGCGCCGTTGCCGGCAGCGCGCCGGCGGTGATGATCTCGGCATGTAGGCCAGGGGCGCCGTCCAGGCTCCATAACGGTGTGAGCGCGGTGCCGCTGGACAGCTCTCCAGAAGGGGGGACCGTGACATCCGGGGCGATCATGCGGTGTTCCGCTCTTGAGGCAGGGGGGCTTACACGAGCACTCTACCATGGCGGGGGCGGTTGGGACCCGCCGCAGTCCAAGTGCCGCAGGTCCCAGACGGCGATCAAAGGACGGTGATCAAACGGTTAGGGCTTGTCCGGTTCCGGCAGCGCCGCGGGCGCCGGGTTCA
Organism: uncultured Alphaproteobacteria bacterium; assembly: GCA_964625525.1. Classification (GTDB taxonomy): domain Bacteria; phylum Pseudomonadota; class Alphaproteobacteria; order JAJFIK01; family JAJFIK01; genus CAZVEE01. The sequence continues at coordinate 19,472 of CAZVEE010000019.1, forward strand.
GGCGCTTGTCCAGGTAGCCTTCCACATTGCCGATCAACTCGTCGATATGCTGCTCGAAAAAGTGATTGGCGCCGGGGATGGTCTCATAATCGATTGTAATGCCCTTTTGGGTCTTCAGCCGCTCGGCGAGCTTCTCCACATCGGCTGCTGGAACCACCTGGTCGGCGCTGCCATGCACGATCAGGCCCGAGGCCGGACAGGGCGCGAGGAAGGAGAAGTCATAGGTGTTGGCGGGCGGTGCAACCGAGATGAACCCGGAAATCTCTGGCCGGCGCATCAGCAGTTGCATGGAAATCCAGGCGCCGAAGGAAAAGCCCGCGATCCAGCACTGGGCCGCGTTCTGGTTCACCGCCTGCAGCCAATCGAGTGCCGCGGCCGCGTCGGACAGTTCGCCGATGCCGCTGTCGAAGTCGCCTTGGCTGCGTCCGACGCCGCGAAAATTGAACCGCAGCACCGAAAAGCCGCGCCGTTGAAAGGTGTAGAACAGATCGTAAACCACGCGATTGTTCATGGAGCCGCCATAAAGCGAATGCGGATGCAGGATCAGCGCGATCGGCGCATTGGGAGCGTCTTGATGCTGGTAGCGCCCTTCAAGGCGGCCGGCGGGACCGGTGAAAATGATCTCAGGCATGGTCTGGCACGCACCTTCGCGGTTGATGACGGGCGCGGATCAGTGGTCCTGCAGCCCTATGTCCTAGTGGAATGGTTGGTTATAAACCATTCGTGACAGATACTTCGGCACAGACATGATGCAAATCGGGCATCTAAAACTTGACCAGCGCACTCAGGAAATTATCTCTAGCACTGACAGGCACTGCCGCCGCGTCGCTCAAGGCGCGGGTTCTAGCACACTTCCACCGTTGCGGGGCAAGTCCCGGCACGGTTCAGGGGTATAGGCGGCAGCGCTAGCGGGATGTGCACTCGTGGAGAAGTGCGATGAAGTTGAGCACGCGCGGCCGTTATGCGGTGATGGCGATGGCGGATCTGGCCCGTTCGCAAGGCGAGCGGCCCGTGGCCCTGGCCGATATCGCGGCGCGCCAGGAGATTTCTCTATCCTATCTCGAACAATTGTTCGCGAAATTGCGACGGGGCGAATTGGTGCGCTCGGTGCGCGGGCCCGGCGGCGGCTATCGCTTGGCGCGGGCACCCGAAGAAACCCGCATTTCCGACATTATCCTGGCTGTGGACGAGCCGATTAAAGCCACCCGCTGTGATGTGGCCTCCTCGAAAGGCTGCACCGGCAAGGGTCGCTGCATCACCCATGATCTGTGGGAAGAGCTGACCCGTCAGATCCACCTGTTCCTCAGTTCTGTGTCACTGGCGGATGTGGTGCAGCGCCGGGTGCTGGGACGCAGCGCGCTGGCGTTCGATCCCAGCCCGCGTGAGGTGGCCAATTTCATGGCGGCAGGGGAGTAAGGCGTGAGCATCGCCTATCTCGACCATAACGCCACGGCGCCGCTGCGCCCCAGCGTGCGCGACGCGATGCTTGCAGCGCTGGACGAGGCGGGGAACCCGTCTTCGGTGCACCGGCCGGGGCGCAAGGCGCGCGGGCTTGTGGAAGCGGCGCGAGTGCGCTTGGCGGCTCATCTGGGTGTGAAGCCCCAGGAGATTGTGTTCACCAGCGGGGGCACGGAAGCGAACAATCTGGCGTTGGAGGGGGTCGTCCGGGCCGGCCGCGCCGACGGTGTCATCGTCAGCGGCGGCGAGCATGACTCGGTCTTGGCTGTCGCCCGCGACCTGGGCGTGCCGGTGGAGACCGCGCCGCTTCTGCCGTCGGGACTTGTTGACGCGGAAGCCTTGGCGGCGCTGCTGGCGCGGTGGCACACCGAACAACGGCGCCCGCTTGTTTCGCTCATGCTCGCGAATAACGAGACAGGCGTTGTGCAGCCCATTGCCCAGTTTGCCGCGTTGGTTCACGAGGCGGGCGGTCTTCTGCACACGGATGCGGTGCAGATGCTGGGCAAGCGAGCCTGGCGCGCAGGCGATCTCGACGCGGATCTGATCACCTTGTCAGCGCATAAATGCGGCGGGCCGAAAGGCGTTGGTGCGCTCGTTGTGCGCGAAGGCCTGGCGCTGACGGCGCGCCAGCGCGGCGGTGGCCAGGAACTCGGCCGCCGATCGGGCACGGAGAATGTTGCCGCGATCGCGGGCTTTGGCGCGTTGATTGAAACTTTGGACGCGCATACGGACGAAACCGGGCGCATCGAAAGTTTGCGCGACCATATGGAGCAGCGTCTGCGCGCGGCCGCCCCGGACATCACAATTTTTGGAATGGACGCGCCGCGTCTTGCCAACACCTCCGCTTTTGCGGTACACGGACTTTCCGCCGAGACTCAGGTTATGGCGCTCGATTTGGCGGGCGTTGCCGTGAGCGCGGGATCCGCCTGTTCCAGCGGCAAAGTGACACCCAGCCATGTGCTTCAGGCCATGGGCGCCGATGTGGCGCTGACCGGCGCCGCCATTCGCGTCAGCCTGGGCTGGACGACAAGCGAGACCGATATAGATCGGCTGGTCAGTGCGTGGACGGATCACAGAAATCGGATGAGCGCCCGCCGCAAAGCGGGCTGAGCGAGCGAGGAGAAGGCCATGGCGCCTGTACAGGACACCATCGACGAGGTCAAAAAGCTCGGCGACCGGTACAAATACGGTTTTATCACCGATATCGAAGCGGACCGCGCGCCCAAGGGCCTGAACGAAGACATCATCCGGTTCATTTCCGCCAAGAAGGAAGAACCGGAATGGATGACCGAGTGGCGTCTGGCTGCGTTTGCCCGCTGGCAGCAGATGGATGAGCCCAACTGGGCCAAAGTCGGCTATCCGCCCATCGATTACGATGATGCCTATTACTATTCCGCACCGAAACTGCCGGGCGACGGGCCAAAAAGCCTGGACGAGGTGGACCCGGAATTGCTGCGCACCTACGAAAAACTCGGCATTCCGCTCGCCGAGCAGGAACGCCTTGCGGGTGTCGCCGTCGACGCGGTCTTTGACAGCGTCTCGGTGGTGACCACATTCAAAGAAAAGCTCGCCGAAGCCGGTGTGATTTTCTGTCCCATTTCCGAAGCCATCCGGACCCATCCCGAACTGGTGCGGAAATATCTGGGCTCGGTGGTGCCGATCACAGATAATTTCTTTGCCACTTTGAACTCGGCTGTCTTCACCGATGGCTCGTTTGTCTACATCCCCAAGGGCGTGCGTTGCCCCATGGAGTTGTCCACTTATTTCCGCATCAATGATGCGAATACGGGGCAGTTCGAGCGCACACTGATCATCGCGGATGAAGGCTCTTATGTAAGCTATCTGGAAGGCTGCACCGCGCCCATGCGCGATGAGAACCAGTTGCATGCGGCCGTGGTGGAACTGATCGCGCTTGATGATGCGGAGATCAAATATTCCACCGTGCAGAACTGGTATCCAGGCGACGAGGACGGTAAGGGCGGCATTTACAATTTCGTGACCAAGCGTGGCGCGTGCCGCGGCCGCAACTCCAAAATTTCCTGGACCCAGGTGGAAACCGGATCGGCTGTGACCTGGAAATATCCCAGCTGCATCCTGCAAGGCGATAATTCGGTGGGCGAGTTCTACTCCATCGCCATCACCAACAACCATCAGCAGGCGGATACAGGCACTAAGATGATCCATCTGGGCAAGAACACGCGCAGCCGGATCATCTCCAAGGGCATTTCCGCCGGTCAGGCGGACAACACCTATCGCGGCCTGGTCAGTGTCCATCCCAAAGCCAGCGGTGCGCGCAACTTCACTCAGTGTGACTCACTCCTGATCGGTGATCGCTGCGGCGCGCATACGGTGCCTTACATCGAAAGCCGCAACCCCAGTGCCCAGATCGAGCACGAGGCCACCACCTCGAAAATCTCCGACGAGCAACTCTTCTATTGCTTGCAGCGGGGGATTGGCGAGGAAGAAGCTTTGGCACTGATCGTCAATGGCTTCGCGCGCGAGGTGTTGCAGCAACTGCCCATGGAATTCGCGGTGGAAGCGCAGAAACTGGTTGGGATCTCTCTGGAAGGCAGCGTCGGCTGACGCTCCGGGCAAGGACGACAAGATATGTTGGATATTCGTGACTTGAAAGTCGAGGTGGACGGCAAGGAGATCCTCCAGGGTCTCAGCCTCTCGATAGGCGAAGGCGAGGTACACGCCATTATGGGCCCCAATGGTTCGGGCAAAAGCACGCTGTCCTACGTGCTGGCCGGGCGCGAGGGCTATGAGGTGACGGGCGGTTCCATCAGCTATCGCGGCGAGGACCTGCTGGAGATGGAGGCGGATGAACGCGCCGCCGCCGGTGTTTTTCTGGCCTTTCAGTATCCGCTCGAAATTCCGGGCGTCGCCACCATGACGTTCCTGCGCACCGCGCTCAACGCGCAGCGGAAGGCACGCGGCGAAGAAGAGCTGTCGCCGGTCGACTTTCTGAAACTCGCTCGCGCCAAAGCCAAGGCGCTCAACATCAATGACGAGATGCTGAAGCGTCCGCTCAATGTGGGCTTTTCAGGCGGCGAGAAGAAGCGCAATGAAATCTTGCAAATGGCCCTCCTGGAACCGCGGCTGATGGTGCTCGACGAGACCGACTCCGGCCTCGACATCGATGCGCTGAAGCTCGTCGCCGAAGGCGTCAACAGCTTGCGCGGCGCCGACCGCTCCATGCTTGTCATCACCCACTATCAGCGCCTGCTGAATTACATTGTGCCCGATCAGGTGCACATCCTTGCCAAGGGGCGCATCGTGCGCAGCGGCGGCAAGGAGTTGGCGCAGGAACTGGAAAATGTGGGCTACGAGAATCTGATCGCCAGCGCCGCGTAAGGCGGGCCGCTAAAGGAGAGGTGACGGAATGTCCGTACCCATATCATTGGGCGAGGCCGAGAAAGGCTTCATCGCCGATTACGATGCGCTAAAGGACAGCCTGCCTGGTGCTGGCCTTGATTGGCTCACGCAACGGCGCGATCGGGCGATGCAGGGGTTTGCCGTGTCCGGTCTGCCCCATCGTCGGGTTGAGGCGTGGAAATATTCGGATTTGCGCGCGGCCTTGAGCGCGCCTTTGCCGTCCGCTGGTGCTGAGGCGAGCGGCGATGGCGCGGACCTGCTGGCGGCTGATCCGTTCGCGGCTGTGGACGGGTGGCGGCTTGTGTTCGTGAATGGCGTGTTCCGGGCTGACCTGTCGGATCTGGCGGACCTGCCTGAAGGCGTGGATCTGCTGCCGGTGTCTGACGCGCTGGACGGTGATGCGGCGTGGCTTGAGACGCTTATGGGCGAGCCGGAGCAGGGGGCGCACCACGCGGTGCAACAGCTCAATCTTGCTCTGGCGCGCGATGGTGTGGTGCTGCGCGTGGCTGAAGCGGTCACGCTGGAGCGTGCGGTGCGCATCGTCACGCTGGGCACGGATGAGGCGGCGGATCGGGCCGTGCATGTGCGCCATGCGGTGCTACTCGGTGCGGGCGCCAAGGCGACTATTCTGGAGAGCCATCTGGGGGTGCCGGACACCTCCCGCTTCACGACCGTGCGCACAGACACGGTCCTGGGCGAAGGGGCGGATCTTACCCATCTGAAAATTCAGGCCGACGGTAGGGGCGTGGTGCATATGGCCAGCACCGGCGTGACCTTGGGCGAGCGCGCCCGGTTCCAGGGTTTTGCCCTGACCAGCGGCGGGCGCATGACCCGTAACGAAGTGGTGACCCGCTTTGATGGTCCGCACGCCTATGTACATGTGGCCGGCGCCAGTCTGCTGGTGGATCGTCAGCACTGTGACAACACCATGGTCATCGACCATGCGGTCCCCGATTGCGAAAGCCATGAGCTGTTCAAGACCGTGGCGGCGGACAAGGCGCGCGGCGTCTTCCAGGGCAAGATCATCGTGCGCAAGGATGCCCAGCGTACTGATGGCTATCAGCTCAGCCAGGCGCTGCTGCTCAGCCCCGGTGCGGAAGCCGATACCAAGCCCGAGCTTGAGATCTATGCGGATGACGTGAAATGCTCCCATGGCGCAACCATGGGCGAGTTGGACGCAGAGTCCATCTTCTATCTGCGATCTCGCGGGATTGAGGAAGGCGAGGCCAAAGCGCTCCTCGTCGGTGCCTTCGTGACCGAAGCCATTGACGTGTTGCCTGAAGGCCCGGCGCGGACGTGCCTTGCGGCGCATGTGGAAGACTGGTTGATCCACAATCGGGGCCGTGTCACGGCCGCGGCAGTTGGCCAACATAACGGTTTGGAGACGGATAATGGCGCATGAAGCGCTGACTCAATACGCCCACAATGGCGGAGGCGGCGGTCCGGCCCCGGCCTATGATGTGGAGGCGGTGAGGCAGGACTTTCCGATCCTGTCCCAACAGGTGCATGGCAAGCCGCTCGTCTATCTCGACAATGCTGCTTCGGCGCAAAAGCCCAGAGCCGTGATCGATGCCATGCGTCACGCCATGGAGGCGGAATACGCCAATGTGCATCGCGGTCTGCACTATATGGCGAACCGGGCCACGCAAGCCTATGAAGGGGCGCGGACCCGGACCGCGCGGTTTCTCAACGCCGCATCGGATAAAGAGATCATCTTTACCCTGAATGCGACCGATGCCATCAATCTGGTGGCCTCCAGCTATGGCGCCGATGCCATCGGCGAGGGCGATGAAATCATCCTGTCGCAGATGGAGCATCACTCCAATATCGTCCCCTGGCATTTCTATCGCGAGCGCAGCGGCGCGGTGATCAAATGGGCACCGGTGACCGATGACGGGACCTTCCTGTTCGATGAGTTTGTGAAGCTCATCACCCCGCGCACCAAAATGATTGCCATCACGCACCTGTCCAACGTGCTGGGTACGGTGGTGCCCATTCAGGATATTGTCCAGGTGGCGCATGCCCATGGCATTCCGGTTCTGGTGGATGGCACCCAAGGCGCGGTGCATCTGCCCGTGGATGTGCAGGCGCTGGGCTGCGACTTTTATGTGTGTACGGCGCATAAGCTCTACGGGCCTACGGGGTTGGGCATTCTCTATGGGCGGGCTGAACGCCTGGCGGCCATGCGGCCCTATCGCGGCGGCGGCGAAATGATCCGGGAAGTCCATTTCGACAGCGTGAGCTATGGCGAAGCGCCCATGCGCTTCGAGGCCGGCACGCCGCAGATTATCGAAGCGGCTGGCCTGACGGCGGCCCTTGATTACATGGACGCTCTCGGGCGTAACGCCATCCTGGCTCATGAAATGGATGTGGGCGGATATGCCATGGAGCGCATCGGCGCGGTGCCGGGCGTGAAGCTCATGGGGACGGCGTTGGGCAAAGGCAGCATTGTGGCCTTTACCATGGACGGCGCTCATGCCCACGATATCGCCACCATCGTTGATCGCTCCGGCGTGGCGGTGCGCGCCGGGCACCATTGCTGCCAGCCGCTGATGGAGCGGTTTGGCGTGAACGCATCGGTGCGCGCGTCATTCGGTCTTTATAACACGCGCGCCGAAGTGGACGCGCTGGTGGTGGCCCTTGAAAAGGCGCGCAGCTTGCTGAATTAAGGATCAGGCATGCAGAACGGGGATACGGTCATGGCGTTGAGCCAGCAGGAGATCGACCGGCTGACGGATCAAATGGTCGAACAGATCAAGACGGTGTACGATCCCGAGATCCCCGTCGACATTTACGAGTTGGGATTGATCTATCGGATCGATCTGGACGACGACATGAATGTCACCGTGGATATGACCCTGACAGCGCCGGGCTGTCCAGTGGCCGGTGAGATGCCCGGCTGGGTGCGCGATGCCATCAAGAATGTGGACGGTGTGCAGGAGGTGACTGTGACCCTCACATTCGATCCACCTTGGGACCCCTCGCGCATGTCTGAAGAAGCGCGCCTGGCGCTGAACATGTTTTGAGCAAGACTGCGTAGTAGCGAGCGAGAGAACGCCATGAGCACCACGCCCCGCCGTCCGCGCCCCAAGGCGCTTGAGATCACGGACGCCGCCGCCGACCGCATTCGCGAAATTGTGGACAAGGCCGATGGCGCCGTCATTGGGCTCAAGATCGGTGTCAAGAATGCCGGCTGTGCGGGCATGGCCTACACGCTTGATTATGTGAGCGAGCGCGACCCCCTGGACGAGGTGGTTGAAGACAAGGGCGTGACCGTTTTCATCGATGCCAAGGCAGTGCTGTTCCTCATCGGCACGGTCATGGATTATCAGACCGATACGCTCTCCGCGCAGTTTGTCTTCAACAATCCCAACCAGACTGATGCCTGCGGCTGTGGCGAGTCCGTCAATCTGAAGCCGTTCGAACTGGTGGACGGGTAAGGGCGTTCATGGCGGTCAGCGCCGAGTATCGCGCTTTTGTGATCGATCTTTTGCGTGCCTTCGGTCCCGTGCGGATCCGGGCCATGTTTGGCGGTGCCGGCGTCTATGCGGATCTGGAGGAGGGGCCGGTGATGTTCGGCCTCATCGCCGACGAGACGCTTTATCTGAAAACAGACGATAGCAATCGGCCGGCCTTTGACGCGGAAGGCTGCGGTCCGTTCCTTTATGAAAAGAAGGATGGGACGGTCATGGCCATGGGCTACTGCCAAGTGCCGGACCGGTTGCTCGAGGATGCCGACGACTTGGCCCACTGGGCGCGCGGGGCTCTCGACGTGGCCTTGCGCTCCGACACGGTGAAGCGCAAACGGGCCAAACGCCTTAAAAACCCCGTCAAAAGCCCGGCGTGACCCCAGCCGTCACTCGATCATCTCGGGCGACCTGTCCGGAGCCATTGTCCGCATCGCCATACATCAATCGGCCCGATCCGGACTGTGAAGACGTTGCTCACCGCGTCATCGAGACCCAGACAGATGCGGGCGGCCCTCTCCGGTGTTTTACGGGCTCTTGGCCTCGTCATCCTGGTCCCGCTGGTCCACGCGGGTCCCGTGCACGACGCTTTCCAGAGTTTCGCCTTTGCTGTCGAGAATGGCGTCGGGCTTGATGCCGATGGCACGGTACATGGCGAGGGAGCGGTCGGCGAAAGCGTGGGCGCGTTCGAAATTCCCCTGTTCCCGGTACAACAGCGCCAGATAGCGGCCGTAAACGGCGATGCCTTCGCGGTTATTCGTGGTCTCAAACAGGGTCATGGCCTGGGTCAGGGTCTCATAGGCCCGCCGTTCGTCCCCCCGCTGAAGATAAAGCACGCCCAGCGCGCCTTGTTGGGCGGCCAAGCCCTCTTTGGTCTCGCGGCGGCCGAACACGTCGATGGCATGGGTCAGGATCGTGGTCACGTCGAGTTGGCCCATGCGTTGCCACCGGCGCCGGGGAAACGCGTCTTCGCGGTCCTCCAACGCTTGACGGAAGGACAGCGCTCGCAACCGGCTGCGCACGATGGAAAAGACGGCCAGCCCCAGCAGACTGGCCACGATCAGCGCCACCGTCCCCGGATTGCTGGTGATGAATTCCAAGATCCGCTGGATGAGCCAGGGCGCCTCGACCGCGCCCAGTGCGTCTTCCAGCTTCTCTTGAGTCTGCACGACAAAATTGATCATATCCGTCATGGTCAGCGCCCCCTTGCCCGGCTCATGCCTCTCCAAACCGGCCGGTTGATCCGGCTCTGTTGTGGCGTTTCCCCGTGTGGTCTCAGCGCCCTTTGAACTCGGGCTTGCGTTTTTGCACGAAGGCGGTCACGCCCTCGATGAAATCCTCCGTGAAGCCTGCTTCGCGTTGCAGCAGACGTTCCACATGGAGTTGTTCCTCATAGGAATTTTCCGGGCTCAGCCAATAGGCCTTGCGGATCAAAGCCATGGCCTTGGTCGGTCCGCTGGCCAAGTCGCGGGCCAGGGTCATGGCCTCATCCATGAGCACCGCATCGTCATAAACGCGGCTGATCAGGCCCCATTCCAGCGCGGTCTCCGCCGGCAGCTTTTCCGCGAGCAGCGACAGTTCCATGGCCCGGCGCATGCCCACCAGGCGCGGCAGGATATAGGTGGAGCCACCGTCCGGGATCAAACCGATGCGCCGGAAGGCTTGCAGGAAATAGGCGCTGCGCGCCGCCAACACCAGATCCCCCATGAGGGCAAAGCTCATGCCCACGCCCGCGGCCGCGCCGTTAACGGCTGTGACAAAGGGCATTTCCAGGGCTCGCAGCTTCAACAGGAAGGGATGATAGCGCTCCTCCAAAATCTTGCCCGCGTCGCGCCCGCCTTCGGTGCGGTCGACATCCGTATCCGTCAGATTGGCACCGGCACAAAACCCTCGGCCCGCGCCGGTCATCACAAGGCAGCGCGCGCCGCTGTCCGGGGCGACCACCGCGTCGATTGCGTCGGACAGTTCGGTGATCATTTTCATCGACACCGCGTTCATCACCTCGGGATGGTTGAGGGTGAGAACCGCGACGCCGTCTTGGATCTCAAGGCTTAGGCGCTCATACTGCATGGGTGTCCTCCGGTTTGGGTCTCGGGTGTGTCAGCGGCCGGTGAAGCGCGGCTCGCGTTTTTCTATGAAGGCGGTGACGCCTTCCAAAAAATCCTGAGTGCTGCACAAGCGCCGTTGGGTTTCTTTCTCCAGATCCAGTTGCGCTGGCAAATCATTGTGCCAACTTGCATCCAGCGTGCGCTTGATATCCGCGAAGACCAGCGGCGGCGCGACCGCGAGGCGGCGGGCGAGGGCGCTTACCGTCTCCGCCAGGGACGTGTCTTCCACGCATTGCCAGATCAATCCCCAGGCGGCGGCCGTTTCCGCCGGCAGGGCATCGCCCAGTATGGCCAGCGCGCGGGCCCGGGCCGGGCCGATCAGGCGCGGTAGAAACCACGTGGTGCCCATATCCGGCACGATGCCCAGGCGCGGTCCGAACACCTGAATGAACGAGGCCGAGCGCGCCGCCACGACAAGATCGCAGGCCAAGGCGACGCCCACGCCGCCCCCGGCCACCGTGCCGTTCACCGCGGCAATCGTGGGCTTGGGGCAGCGGGCCAATTCTTCGATCAGGGGGTTAAACCCGGTTTCCATGGCCTGGGCGATCCCGTCACCCACTGACCCCTCGCCAGGCCCACGCATGGGGCCGGCCGCCAGGTCTGCGCCGGCGCAAAAGCCGCGCCCGGCGCCCGTGACCACAATGACCCGGACGCTCTCATCGGCCACCTGCTGTGCAAGCCCTGCGCGCAGATCCGCGATCAGCTGCGGATTGAGGGCGTTCATCGCTTTAGGTCGATTGAGTGTGAGTGTTGCGATACCCTCAAAGGTGGTTATTTCGACGGTTTCGAGCGCCATGTTTTCCTCCCGGCCCCACGTCTTCACAGCATAAGTCGCCCCGGCACGCTTCAACAGCGCCAAATTATCGAGCGCACCGACGGAGCGAAGGCTCTGTTTTCTCCGCGCTTCTATGGTCTACACTGCCCTGCGCATTTTGCGACGGCAGGGAGGACAACCATGACCGCGCTCGACACAAGCAGCCAGGATCAGGCTGCGCTGAAAGCATCCATGCAGGCCATTCTGGACCGTCAGAAGCAGGCCCATCTGAAAGACGGCACGCCAGATGCCGCCAAGCGCATCGAATGGATCGACAAGGCCATTGGCCTGTTGGTCGATTTCAAGGACGAGATCACCGAAGCGCTGCGTATGGATTACGGCCATCGCTCGGTGGAGCAGACCTTGCTGACGGATGTGCAGGGCTCGCTCGGGCCGCTGAAATTCGCCAAGGATAATCTGCGCCGTTGGATGCGCCCGGAAAAGCGCACGCCGCAGTTCCCGCTGGGCTGGCTCGGCGCCAAGGCGGAAGTTCACTTCCAGCCCAAGGGCGTGGTGGGGGTGATCAGTCCCTGGAACTTCCCCGTCAATCTGACCTTCACGCCGCTTGCGGGCATTTTCGCCGCCGGGAACCGGGTCATGATCAAGCCGTCGGAATACACGCCGGCCACGTCGGAGTTGATGGCGCGCATGTTCCGCTCGGTCTATGACGAGACGGAAGTGGCTGTCATCACGGGCGGTCCGGTCGTGGGCCAGGTCTTTACGAGCCTGCCGTTCGATCATCTGCTGTTCACCGGTTCCACCAATGTGGCGCGCCATGTGATGCGCGCGGCCTCGGAAAACCTGGTGCCGGTCACGCTTGAACTGGGCGGCAAGTCGCCCGTCATTATCGGTCAGGATGCGGACATGGCCCAGGCGGCGACCCGCGTCATGACCGGTAAAATGATGAATGCGGGCCAGATTTGTCTGGCACCGGATTATGTGATGGTGCCGGAAGCCCGAGTGGGCGAGTTTGTGGAGCAGGTCGAGAAGTCGGTGGCGGCCATGTATCCAACGCTCAAGGACAATCCGGACTACACCTCAGTTCTCAACCAGCGCCACCACGACCGCTTGATGGACCATGTGGAGGACGCCCGTGCCAAGGGCGCCACCATCGTCGAGGTCAATCCGGCGCAGGAGGACTTCTCCCAGCAGGAACACACCAAAATCCCGCCGACGCTCATCCTCAATCCCACTGATGAGATGACAGTGATGCAGGAAGAGATTTTCGGCCCCCTGCTCCCGGTCATGGGTATGGGCAGCACCGGCGATGCCATTGATTACGTGAACGATCACGACCGGCCGCTCGGGCTTTACTATTTCGGTTCCGATGCCAGCGAGCGCGAGGCGGTGCTCACTCGCACCACGTCGGGTGGGGTCACGGTGAATGACACTGTCATGCATGTGTCCATGGAAGATCTGCCCTTCGGCGGTGTCGGGCCCAGCGGCATGGGCGCCTATCATGGCATTGACGGGTTTAAGGAGTTCAGCCACGCCAAGGCGATCTTTACCCAGTCCTGGATCGATCCCGCGTCCATGTTCCGCCCGCCTTACGGTGAAAAGATCCGCGCTTTCCTCAACAAAATGATCGGGCGCTGACGGCACAGGGGAGGGACCCCTGGCCGAATTATCCAGATTGGACCGCTTGGGTCCGGCCCCCCGCCCCTGGGCGGGGGGCTTTTTTGTACCGCATACCCCCAATAAGGCAGCTCTGCGACAGCTTGAGACATTTAGGGCGGCTTCGTGGCGAGGCCGACCGAACTTGCGCCTTACTTGGCCGTCATAAGATCGCTCCCCGGACGGATGGTCCGGTTTGGGCTGGCGGGACCGCGCAAGGAGAATGATCGTGACGGCGCAAGTATCGAAAACGAGCTTTAAGTCCTGGCGTTTGCTGAGCATGGTGGCGGCGGGCCTGATGGTCGGCGTGTCGGCGGCGCAGGCTGATCAAGGCGGCTTCGGCCATGACCGCAGCGGCCCTTACGCTTCGCTTTATGCCGGGGCGGCGCTTGGCAATGAGTTGGAAGTGGAATCTGGCTCGGCCACATTCGACACTGATCTGGATGATGATTTCGTCGTCGGCGGTACACTTGGCATTCGCCACGACTTGCGCAGCTATAGCGGCGCGTTACGCGGTGAAGTGGATGTGAATTATCAGCCCGTGGACGGTGGTTCGGGTGATGACGGCGATCTCTACGGTGTGCTCGCCAATGCCTGGTACGACATTGATACCGGTGGTCCGATGACGCCCTATTTGGGCGGTGGTTTCGGCCTCGGGGTGGTGGATCTGCCCAACGCGGATAGTGAGACCGGTTACGCCTATCAGGTTGGCGGCGGCCTTAATTTCGATCTGACGCCGAGCGGGGACACCTTTGTGGGCGTCGGCTACCGCTATTACGGCTTCGATGCGGATGTTGAAGACCTGGACGTGGACCTGACCGGCCATCGGGTTCTGGCGACAGTCGGCGTTAATTTCTGATCCGGACACACCCAAAAAAAAGAAGGCGGTGCCCTTGCCGAGGGCACCGCCTTTTTTCCGTCTAGAGACGACTTACGCGGTTTGCGCAATAGGCAAGTCGTCGTCCGCGTCTGCCTCGTCAAGAGACGTCTCGTCCGTGTCGTGCGGCTCATCCGCATCCTTGGTGACCTTGGTCACCCGCACCGGCCGTAGCAGAAAGGCGGGCACGTGATCGCCGAGACCGATCACGGGCGGATCGTCGTCATCATGGCGGCGTCTGCCGCCTCGGCGGGACCGGCGGTTCTGGTCGCGGGACGCGGCGGCAACGCTCGAGCGGTCTTCCGTTTCCGGCGTGCGGCTGCTGCGACGGCTGCCATTGCGCCCGCGTGTGTCTTCGCGGGAGCGCGGTTGTTCATCCTCGTCGCTCCGCGCGCGCGCTGGCCGGGGGGCGGGGCGCGCCTCGGCTTGAACCTCCGCCTCGCCCTCGCGGCGGCGGTTGCGCCCGCCCCGGCGGCCTCGGCGGCGCTTGCCGTTGGCGTCTGTCTCTTCGTCCTTGGTGTCGGCGGACGCCTCGCCGGTGTCCGGCGCATCCAACCCTTCGACCTCAATCACCGGGATCGGTTTGCCGATCAACTTTTCGATCGCCACCACATTTTTGCCGTCCGAGGCAGTGGAGATCATGAACGCATGGCCCGTGCGCCCGGCGCGGCCCGTGCGCCCGATCCGGTGCACATAGTCTTCGCTGTTGAACGGCACGTCGAAATTGAAGACATGGGACACGTCGGGAATGTCGAGCCCGCGCGCGGCCACGTCACTGGCGACCAGCAACTGGATGTTCCCCTTACGGAACTGATCCAAGACCTGCATGCGCACCCGCTGATCCAGATCCCCGTGCAGCGCCGCAACATTGAAGCCGTGACGGGTGAGGGACTTGAACAGCACCGACACATCGCGTTTGCGATTGCAGAAGATAATGGCGTTTTTCACATCGTTGGCGCGGATGAGCTGGCGCAGGGCTTCGCGCTTTTCCTCGCCGCGCACCTGACACACCGCCTGATAAACCGTTTCGGCGGTGGAGGAGGTCTTGGCGACTTCGATGCGCTCCGGGTTCTGAAGAAACTTCCGGGTCAGTTCGTTGATTTCGTTCGGCATGGTGGCCGAGAAGAACAAGGTCTGGCGCGTGAATGGCGTCAGTTTCACGATTTTCTCGATATCCGGGATAAAGCCCATATCGAGCATGCGGTCCGCTTCGTCGATGACAAGCACCTGCACGCCGTTCAAAAGCACCTTGCCGCGCTCAAAGTGATCGATCAGGCGGCCTGGTGTGGCGATGAGCACGTCCACGCCCTTGTCGAGCTTTTGTTCCTGGTCGGAGAATGAGACACCACCGATCAGCAGCGCCATGGTCAGCTTGACGTATTTGCCGTACTTCTCGAAATTCTCAGCCACTTGCATGGCCAGCTCACGCGTCGGCGCCAGGATCAGCGAGCGCGGCATGCGCGCCCGGCCCCGGCCCTTGGCCAGCATATTGATCATGGGCAGCGTAAACGACGCGGTCTTGCCGGTGCCGGTCTGCGCAAGGCCCAGCACGTCGCGGCCCTCAAGGGCTACTGGAATGGCCTGGGCTTGGATCGGTGTTGGCTTGGTGTAACCAGCCTCATGCACCGCTTTGAGCACTTTGTCCGACAGCCCCAAATCCGCGAACAAGATCTCTTTGGCGTCGTCTTGGGCGGGCGCATTGTCGTCCAGGTCGGGCGCGTCCCTGTCCGCCTCGTCTGTGTTCGGAAGAGCGCTGACGGGCTCATCGCTGTCCCGGGGCGCCCCTTCGGTGTCGGCGCTGGGGTCTGCGTCCGCCTCGGTGGCGGGCCCGTCGTCATCGGTGGCAAGCGGGCTGGCAACCGTCTCGTCGGTCGCGGGCGGGGCCATGACGGCCTCCGGTGGGGTGGTTTCCGTCGTGGTGGTGGTCTGTGTGGTGTTGCTCATGGACAACCGTATCTGTGCGCTGTGGTCTGCGTCCAAGGACGCGTCACCCGGGAAGCCGCATTGCCTCCGGGGCACCGAAATGTCTGGTCAGGGGCGGCGTGCCGGCTTTGAGTCATCCATTAGACCTGCCGTTACGACCTCGCCTTGCTGCCAGGCGCAAATGAACCGTTTTATCGATCCGGATCCGACCCGTGCCGGTCCGGTTAGCGGCGACGCCGATGCACTACCGGCCTCGTCGTCCGTCTCCCCCAAAAGCGTGCGGATCCAACCGTGATCCGACCGCTGTCATATCGCCCCCAGAATAGACTCGTCACCGTGAGACGCGGGTGTGCGCAAAGCATCCGCACACAGCGCACCAAGTCAGACGAGGCCTTGCCCTGGATAAACCCGAAACCATGCAAACAGGTTTCTAACAGGTGTCCCGGCATTTGACCTCGGCGGACGATAGGCAAAACCAGCCTTGAGTCAAATGATTGAACTGGTGAATGCCCCGCAAAGGGCTGTTTTCGACCCTCTGACCGGTGGTTCGGGGCGACTTGCGTGGTTTATGCCACGCCAAACACATGGGTTCATCCTCTCAGATATCCAGATCCTCCACGAATCGCGCGTTTTCTTGAATATATTGAAAGCGCAACTCCGCCTTGCGTCCCATAAGTTGTTCTACCAGGCTGCCGGTCTCTTCGCTTTCCGCCTCGGGGATCACAACGCGCAAGAGCGAGCGGTGACCGGGCCGCATGGTGGTCTCTTTCAACTGCGCCGGCATCATCTCGCCAAGGCCCTTGAAGCGGCCGATCTCGACTTTGGCGGTCTTCTTAAAGCCGCTCGCCAGCAACTCGTCCTTGTGCGCGTCGTCACGGGCATAAAGCGTGGTGCCGCCCTGGGTCAGCCGGTAAAGCGGCGGGAGCGCCAGATACAGGTGTCCGTCGCGGATCAGCCCCGGCATCTCCCGATAGAAAAAGGTGATCAACAGCGAGGCGATGTGCGCCCCGTCCACATCCGCGTCGGTCATGATGACGATCTTGTCGTAGCGCAGATCCTCTTCCCGGTAGCGGTCGCGCACCCCCACGCCCAGCGCCAAAAGCAGGTCCGATAGTTCCTGATTGGCGCGCAGCTTGTCCGCGCCGGCGCTCGCCACATTGAGGATCTTGCCGCGCAAGGGCAGGATCGCCTGGGTGGCCCGGTCGCGCGCCTGCTTTGCCGAGCCGCCGGCGGAATCCCCCTCCACCAGGAACAGTTCCGTGCCCTCGGCCGTGTCGCGGGTGCAGTCGGCGAGCTTGCCGGGCAGGCGCGCCTTACGGCCGGCCGTCTTCCGGTTCACTTCTTTTTCCTGGCGCCGCTTGATGCGGTCCTCGGCCCGTTCGACCACCCAGTCGAGCAGTTTCGCTGCTTCCTGCGGGCTCGCGGTCAGCCAATGGTCGAAGTGGTCGCGCACGGCCGCTTCCACCAGGCGCGTGGCTTCGCTGGAGGCAAGTTTCTCTTTCGTTTGCCCCTGAAATTCCGGCTCCCGGATGAAGAGCGACAAGACAGCGCCCGCCGATGTCATCACGTCTTCTGGTGTGATGACGGCGGCGCGTTTGTTCTTCACCAGCTCGCCATAGGCTTTCAGGCCCTTGGACAAGGCCGCGCGCAAGCCCGCCTCATGGGTGCCGCCCTCCGGCGTGGGGACCGTGTTGCAGTAGGACTGCATGAACCCGTCGGCGCCGGTGAACCAGGTCAACGCCCACTCCACCGCGCCGTGCCCGCCCGCGCCATTGGCGCCGGCTTTCTCAACCCGGCCCGTAAAGGGGGCTTCGCACACGGTTTCCAGGTCCGCGGCCGCTTCGGCCAGGAAATCGGCCAGGCCATTGGGAAAGTGCAGCAACTCCTGCGCCGGGGTCGCATCGCCCTCTTTCAACAGCGCCGGATCGCAGGCCCAATGGATTTTCACGCCCGCGAACAAATAGGCTTTAGAGCGCGCCATCCGGTAGAGGCGGGCCGGTTTGAACTGAGCCCGGGCGCCGAAAATCTCTGGATCCGGCTTGAACGAGACGGTGGTGCCACGCTTAGAGGTGGTGCCCTTTTTGACGAGCTTGGTCACGGGCAGGCCCCGCGCAAAGGCTTGGGTGTAGAGCGTTTTGCTGCGCGCCACAGTGACATCGAGGCGCTCGGACAAGGCATTCACCACCGAAATGCCCACCCCATGCAGGCCGCCGGAGGTCTCATACGCCTTGCCGCCAAACTTACCGCCCGCATGCAGCGTGGTCATGATGACTTCAAGTGCCGACTTGCTCTTGTCCTTGGGGTGCGGGTCGATCGGAATGCCGCGCCCGTTATCCTCCACACTCAAGCTGCCGTCTGCCTCCAGGCGCACATGGATGGCCTTGGCGTGGCCCGCCACCGCCTCGTCCATGGCATTGTCCAGCACTTCGGCAAACAGGTGATGCAGTGCCTTTTCATCGGTGCCGCCCACATACATGCCGGGGCGCCGGCGCACCGGCTCCAGCCCTTCCAGGACTTCAATATCTTTGGCGGAATAGGTTTCGTCGTCGGGACGCTCACTACGGTTCGCACGGGCACGCGCCATGGATAGGATAACCTCAACAAGTCTGGCGGAGAACGAAACCGGCCGCTGAGATGCGGCCGGACTTGAGTCGGGCCTAGGATACTGACAAACCGCGCCTGAGACGAGGGGGGCTCACGATGACCGATCACTTGAAACTCTCAGACAGCCTGACGCTGCCATGCGGGGTTGTGCTGCCCAACCGCATCGCCAAGGCCGCCATGACCGAGGGGGTGGCCGACGGGCATAATCACGCGACCGATCGCCATGTGACGCTCTACCGGCGCTGGGCGGACGGCGGCCTTGGCCTGTCCATCACCGGCAATGTGCAGGTGGACCGGCGCTATCTGGAGCGTGGCGGTAATGTGGCCATCGAGGCGGGTCCGTCGGCCGCCGATGGGTTCCCGGCGCTGCAGGCCTTCGCCCAGGCCGGCAAGGCGCGCGGCGGGCATATCTGGATGCAGATCTCCCATGCGGGCCGCCAGACGCCCCGGCGCATCGCTCCGGTGCCCGTGGCGCCTTCGGCGGTGCGGCTGAACCTGCCAAGCTCGGAATTCGGCGATCCGCGCGCGTTCGAGGCCCATGAGATCCCCGACTTGCGCGACCGCTTCATCTTCGTCGCCGGCACCGCCAAGCAAGCGGGCTTTACGGGTGTGCAGATCCACGCCGCCCATGGCTATGTGCTGTCGGAGTTTCTCAGCCCGCTCGCCAATCAGCGGACCGATGACTGGGGCGGCTCCTTGCGCAATCGCGCCCGTCTGCTTTTGGAGATCATTGATGGCACGCGGGCGGAAGTGGGCCCCGGCTTTCCCATTTCCGTAAAGCTCAATTCGTCGGATTTCCAGAAAGGCGGCTTCACCAACGAAGACTGCCTGCAAGTGGTCGAGTGGTTGAACGAGGCGGGCGTGGATCTCTTGGAGATCTCCGGCGGCACCTATGAACAGCCACGCATGATGAACACGGACGGTGTCGAGCCGCTGTTTGACGAACCGGTGCGCGAGAGCACGCGCGCCCGTGAAGCTTACTTCATGGCTTATGCGGAAGAGATCAAGGCGGTCGCGCGCATGCCACTGATGGTCACCGGCGGTTTCCGTAGCCGCGCAGGCATGATGGAGGCTTTGGCGGATGGCGGCGTCGATGTGATCGGGCTCGGGCGTCCGCTTTGTACGGACACGGATCTGCCTCAGCGCCTCCTGGATGGCACCGCCGAGCGGGCGCCGGAATGGGAGAAATCGCTTTCCCTGGGCTCGGGCTTTTTCGGTCCCCAATCCTCCTGGAGCCTGATGAAAGTCGCCAATGCCCTCGCGGTGCAGGGGTGGTATTACCAGCAGATCTATAAGCTGGCCGATGGTGAGGAGCCGGATCTGAGCCTCAGCGTCTTTTGGGCCATGCTCGCCCAAATGCGCGAAGAGGCCCGAGCCGCCGGGGCGCTGGCGAAAATCGGCAGCCGCGCCTGAGTTAAAGCGCTTTCAGGAAAAGTGTGTGCGGTTTTCCGCCCGGAAAGCGCGCCAAACCAAAGACCGAGAGCCGTTTCCATGATCTGGTTTTCAGTGAAACGGCTCTAGCGGTTCATAAACCCCTCAAGGCCCTTGACCACATTCGTGCCGAGGGCCTCCACCGCATAACCGCCTTCCATGATAATGGCGGTGGGCAGGCGCAAACCCGCCATGGCGGTGCCAAGCCAGGCGAAGTCATCCGGCACCAGCTTAAATTTGGAAATCGGGTCGTGCTCATAGGTGTCAAAACCCCATGAGATCACCAGCGCATCGGGCCCGAAAGCGCGAAGGCGCGCCAGCGCCGTTTCCAGCGCTGGGGCATAGCCATCCCAGGCCGTGCCGTGGGGCAGGGGCAGGTTCACTGTCGAGCCTTCCCCCGCACCAATCCCGGTTTCTTCCGCATAGCCCAGAAAGTAGGGGAACTCGTCGCGCGGGTCCGCATGAATATTGATCACCAGCACATCGCCACGCGCTTCGAAAATCGCCTGAGTGCCGTTGCCGTGGTGATAGTCCACGTCCAGGATCGCGACGCGATCGGCGCCGGCATCGCGGAACCCTTGCGCACAGATCGCCGCATTGTTGAGATAGCAATAGCCGCCGAACTGATCCGTTGACGCATGGTGCCCCGGGGGGCGGGTGAGCACGAACACCGGCTCGCCGTCACCCGACACCATCCGCGCGGCCGTCAGCGCCGCATCGGCGCCCGCGCGCACCGCGTCCCAGGTCCCGCGCATGATCGGCGTGCCCGCATCCATGGCATGGTAAGACACCACGCCATCAATGTGGCGCGGGCGCACCGCCCGCAAGGACCGCACCGGCCAGATCAAGGGCAGCACATCCGGTGTGGTGTCGTCGCTCAAGCCCCGTTCCGCGACCCAGCGCGGCCAGACCGTGCGCAGAAAATCCAGATAATCCGCGTCATGCACCCCCAGAATAGCCGCATCGTCATGGGCGTCTGGGTCCAAAAAGATATGCCCGCCAGCCGTCTCCAGCGCCCGGCGAACGATATGCGCCCGGTCGGGGCGTTCATGACAGGGCATGATAATCCCGTCATTCAACTCGCCCCGGCCATGATGCAGGGCATGGCGCTCTGTATAGAGAATTTTCACGGTGTGCTGTCCTCATCCAGTTGGCCCCAGCGAAACAGCGGCTGATTGGTGGCCGTGATGGGCAGGGTGAGGCGATCACGCATGGCCCAGACAATCACCTGATGGTGCAGCGGGATCAGCGGCACGTCTTGTTTAAAGACTTCCCAGGCCTCGGCGATCAACTGGTCGCGCACTTGCGGGTCCAGTTCCCGGCGCATGTCCTCCACCAGGGCATCGAAAACCGGGTTCGCGTATTCGCTCGCATTATTGCGCCGGTCGCTAACCAGCAGGAACGAGAAAACATACTCGCTGTCGATCGTCGCCACGGCCCAGCCCTGCAGATAGAAATCCGTCTCCCGATTATCGAGTTTTGGGAAATGCAGCGACTTGGTCTGCGCATCGAGCGTCACGTCGACGCCTACCCGCGCCAGCATGCCCACAATGGCCTGACAGATGGCCTCGTCATTGACATAGCGGTCATTGGGGCAGTCCAGTTCCACCTCGAACCCGTCTGGATAGCCCGCCTCGACGAGAAGCGCCCGCGCCGCGTCCGGGTCATAGGGCAGGCGGGTGTCCAGCTCCGGCGTCCAGCCATTCACGCCCGGTGCGGCGATGATCCCCGCCGGCTCGGCCAGATTGCGCATGATCACCCGGCGGATGGTTTCAATGTCGATGGCCTGATAAAGGGCCCGGCGCACTCTCACATCGGCGAACGGATTGCGGCCTTCGATATTGGAGGTCAGGAGCTCTTCCCGGCTCTGGTTCATGCCCAAAAGGATCGTTCGGTTCTGCGGCGTGGTGTCCAGCTTGAGCCCCGGTGTGCTCTCGATCCGGCCCAGGTCCTGGACGGGCGGATCCAGGAGGAAATCGATCTCTCCCGACAACAACGCCGCCACGCGTGTCGCGTCATTGTCGATCGGCGTAAAGATGATCTCATCAATCGTGTGGGGCTGATCGGCGAGGCCCCACCAGTCTTCATTCTTGGTCAGGCGCGTGCGCACGCCGGGCTCGCGGCGCTCCAGACGGAAGGCGCCGGTGCCATTGGCATTGCGCACCGCGTAGTTTTCTTCCCCTTGGGCGTAATCCTGGGGCCGGGTCACGCCATGCTCTTCCGCCCAGGCCCGCGACAGGATCAAAATGCTGGTCAAATTGGCCGGCAGCAGCGGCGAAGGTTCGCCGGTGCGCAAATGCACCGTGAGCGGATCGACCACTTCCACCGCTGTGATATCCAGGATCAACGGGCGAAAATCCGAGGTCGGCGCCAGCGCCCGCTCGATGGAGAACTGCACGTCATCGGCTGTCAGAGGCGTGCCGTCATGGAACGTTACGCCGTCACGCAGACGCACTTCCCACACGGTGGGCTCGATCGCCTCCCAAGACGTGGCCAGTTCCGGGACGAGGGTCAGGTCCGGGGCCCGCCCGATCAGCCGCTCATAAACCTGGGTGAGGGCGGTCAGGGTCGGCGTTTCGTTCTGGGCATGGGGATCGAACGTCAAGGCATCCGCCTTGGCGCTCCAGCGCAGCGTGTTGAGGCGTTGTTCGGTCTGCGCCGGCTGCGATGTCGCGTTGTCCTGTCGCGGTGCCTCGCCACAGGCCACGAGCAAGAAGCCCGCCGCACACAGAGTTACCATCGTCGTCAACAGCCGCATGGTCAGCCTCCGCTTAACTGATCAGGCCCTCGGCCCGAAAGGAATAGATTGTCTGTCGGCCGACGATCATATGATCATGGACTTTGATCCCCAGCGAGCGGGCCGCGTCCATGATGCGGGTCGTCATGCCAATATCATCGCGCGACGGGGTCGGATCTCCGCTCGGGTGATTGTGCACGAGAATGATCGCGCATGCACCCAACTCCAGGGTCCGGCGTACCACTTCGCGGGCATAGACCGGCGTGTGGTTCACCGTGCCTTTCTGCTGCATTTCATCGGCGATCAGGCGGTTCTTATTGTCGAGAAACAGAATGCGGAACTGTTCAACCCGCTCATGGGCCAGCTGCACGCGCAGATACTCTTCCAGTTTCGACCAATGGGACAGCACCGGCTTATTCATCACCGTGCCCCGGGCGATGCGTGTGGCCGTCGCCTGAAAGACTTTCAGTGTGGTGATGGCCGTGTCGCCGAGCCCACTGATCTCGCGCAAACGGGCCGCTTCCGCCCCGAATACGCCGGCGAAACTGCCGAACCGCTCAATGAGAGCCTTGGCCAACGGTTTCACGTCCCGCCGCGGCAGGACCGTGAACAGCACCAGTTCCATCAGCTCGTAATCGGGCATGGCGTCCGGTCCGCCCTCTTCGAAGCGATTGCGCAATCGCTCCCGGTGGCCGGTATGATGGGGCTTGGCGGGCTTCGCGTCGTCGTCCGTGTCGTCCATGGGCCGGATCAGACCCCGGGCGTGGGCCGCAGGGCGTCCGGCAGGTCCGGCTGGATCTCGGCCGTGGGCTTGTGCAGACCGGCCGGCGACAGGGTGAAGATCTCCACGCCGGTCTCGGTCACCCCGATGGAATGCTCGAACTGGGCCGACAGGGACTTGTCGCGCGTCACTGCCGTCCAGCCATCGCTCAGCACTTTCACATGGACTTTGCCCAGATTGATCATGGGCTCGATGGTGAAGATCATGCCTGGGCGCAGCGCCAGCCCCTGACCCGGCATGCCGTAATGCACCACATTCGGCGCTTCGTGGAAGCTGCGCCCCAGGCCATGGCCACAGAAGTCGCGCACCACGCTGCACCGTTCGGCTTCGGCATAGGATTGGATGGCGTGGCCGATATCGCCCAGGGTCGCGCCCGGGCGCACGACGGCGATGCCCCGCATCAGGCACTCATAGGTGATATCCACCAGGCGCTCGGCCTTTTTCTTGATCGCGCCTCCACCGAACATGCGGCTCGTGTCCCCGTGCCAGCCGTCCAGGATCACGGTCACATCGATGTTCAGGATGTCATCGGGCTGAACGTCCCGGTCTCCGGGAATGCCGTGACAGACCACGTGATTAAACGAGGTACAGATGCTTTTGGGATAGCCGCGATAATGCAGCGGCGCCGGGATCGCCCCATGATCAAGAATGTACTCATAGGCGAGCCGGTCCAGGGTCTCGGTCAGAACGCCGGGCTTGGTCTCATCGGCCAGCATATCCAGGCATGCCGCCGCCAGATGTCCGGCCCGGCGCATGCCGTCGAAGTCTTCCGGCTCGTAGATTTTTACGAGACCGCTGCGGCGGGGGCCCACTTCGGCGGCGGGGATGTATTGCATCGTCTTCTCCGGGTCGTGCGGCGCTCGACAGCAGCCATAAGGGCATCAGAAGCGGGAGGGCGTCAGAATCGGGAGCGCCCGCGTCGCGGTAATCGTTTCAGGGTCGATAGCGCAAGCATAGCACAGGGTTTCCACACCCCGCGCGCGTGCTGTCCCAACGGCGTTCGCATACCCCGGATCGAGATCGGCTGCAAAGGCCAGTCGCTGGCAATCCGTGCGCTGGACCAGATAGACCATCACGGCACGGGCGCCTGCGTCCACCATATCTCCCAATTCCTCCAGGTGTTTGGCGCCGCGGGTCGTGACACTGTCGGGAAATTCTGCCAGGCCCGGTTCGCGCATCAGGTGGACGTTCTTGACTTCCACATAGCAGGGGCGGGGGTCGGGGCCCTCTTCCAACAGGAGATCAATGCGGCTGTTGCGGCCGTATTTGACTTCCCGGCGCAAGGATCCATAGCCCGCCAGCTCACTGATCACGCCGTTGCGAATCGCCTCTTCCACGAGCTTGTTGGGCGCGCCTGTGTGCATGCCCACCAGGCCCCCGTCCGCTTCCACCAAGTGCCATGTATACGCCAGCTTGCGTTTGGGATCGGTACTATGGGCCAACCAAACGCGCAGGCCAGGCGTATTCAATCCCATCATAGAGCCCGGATTGGCGCAGTGCGCCGTCACCGTCTCGCCGCTGTCCAGTTCCACATCCGCCAGGAAGCGCTTGTAGCGTTTGATCAGACGCCCCTGGTGGAGCGGTGCGGGTAATTTCATGATCGGCGGTCCGGCGGGTTAGAGTGGGTCGAGCGGTCAGCGAAGGAATGGTTCATATGGTTGATAGCGCGGGCGCGTCCAGCGCCGGCCGCGTCACGGCGGCGGTTCTCATCATCGGCGACGAGATTTTGTCGGGGCGCACTCAAGACGTGAACCTGGCCATGATCGCCGAAAAGCTCGGTGGCATCGGGATTGATCTGATGGAGGCCCGGGTGGTGCCCGACCAGGAGGCGGTCATTGGCGCGGCTGTCAATGCCTTGCGCGGCCATTACGATTACGTCTTCACCACTGGTGGCATTGGCCCCACCCACGATGATATCACCGCCGACAGTATGGCGCGTGCGTTCGGAGTGGGGATCGATTATCACCCCGAGGCGCTCGCTCTTTTGGGGGCCCAGTATCGCGAGGGCGAGTTTACCGAGGCCCGAAAGCGCATGGCCCGCATCCCCGACGGCGCCACCCTGATCGAAAATCCGGTCAGCCGTGCGCCCGGCTTTCGCCTCGACAATGTCTTTGTGCTCGCGGGCATTCCCGCCGTCGCCAAGGCCATGATGGACAGCGTGCTGCCCGCGCTTACCGGTGGCGCGCCGCTGCAGTCGCGCACCGTCGCCGCCTTCCTCGCCGAAAGTGCCATCGCTGCCAAACTGGAAGCCGTTCAGGATGCCTATCCGGATGTGAAGATCGGCTCCTATCCCTTCTATCGGGATAAACGCTTCGGCACGAGCCTGGTGCTGCGCAGTGCCGATGCCACGCGCCTTGCCGAGGCCGTCGCACTGGTCCAAGAGGCCGTCCGCTCTCTGGGGCAAGAGCCGCTGGAGGTGGAGTGATTGGAAGAGCAGGAAGGGGCCTTTAGCCCCTTCCTCAGACTCATGAGCCTCATGCCCCAACGGGCTCTTCAGGTCACGACCGGTCACACCAGCAGATGACCGCTTGCCTCCAGCGCCGTTTCATCCGTCAACCCCGTGACGTTCAGCAGCGTGGCGATGGTGACGAAGTCGTCCGCGCCGCCATTCACATCCACGGCGAGGGTGCTGTTGCTGCCGGCATTGGTGATGCGGACGAAATCGGTGATGACATCCGTAAGCGGATTATAGAGTACCAGATCGGACAGATCCAGTGCATCGCCCTGAGCGGTGGAGAAATCCTGCACCGTGTCTAGCGCGTCGAACGCCGTGGCGCTTTCAAAGAAGAAGGTGTCCGCGCCGTCACCGCCGTTCAGCGTATCGGCACCCGCGCCGCCATGCAGTTCGTCATTGCCGAGAAGACCGAACAGCAGGTCATTGCCCGCATCGCCATGGAGGACGTCGTTGGAGGCGTAAGTGTCATTGGTGTTCTGCCCGCCATACAACGTGTCGTCGCCGTCGCCGCCATGGAGCGTGTCATTGTCCTGAAAGCCAAGCAGCATGTCGTCTCCGGCCTCGCCATAGAGCGTATCCGCGCCGCTGATCCCGCGCAGATCATCATTGCCGTCCCCCCCATAAAGGGTGTCATCGCCGCCACTGCCGATCAGCAGATCGTCCCCGGTGTCGCCATAGACCAGATCATTGCCGCCTTGCGCCACGATCTCGTCATTGCCGTCGCCCCCGAAGATGGTATCGACGAGTGAGCCGCCCAGCAGAACATCATCGCCGCCACGGCCCTCAATGGTGGCATCCGACAGGTTGCTGCCATTGAAATAGTCCCCATGCGCCGAGCCGATAAAGTTCTCCACCGCAGCCAAGTTATCTTCGCCGCCGAAGCCGTCCTTAGCGGTCCAGCCATCAATGCTCTGACTGCCGTCATAGGTCCATTGTGCACCGGTCAAGTTCACGACCACACCCACCGGCGCGTAGGTATAGTTCAGCGTGTCAATGCCGTTACCGCCATTGATGGTATCATCGCCGGCGCAGGCGTAGACGGTGTCGTCCCCGTCGTCGCCGCGAAGCGTGTCCATACCAGCACCGCCGAACAGCAGGTCATTCCCCTGCTGACCACGCAGCAGATCATCGCCGTCTCCGCCCGTGAGAATGTCATCCCCCGCCGTGCCATTGATCGTATTGGCAAGCGCGTCGCCGCTGGTGACCACCGGCAGGTCCAGGGCGACATCGTCCTTGAACGTAATGGTTTCGATCAAGGGCGTGAACGGCCCGTTCCCACAGAAGGTCGAGAAGTCGTAATACTGCTCGATGATGATCGTGTTGTTCTTGGACCCGGTATTATTCGTGTAGTTGATATGCAGGTCGGCCTCGACCAGCGTTGTGGTCATCCGGTTGCTTCCACTGTTGACATCATTGATGATCAGCGTGTCGTCACCGGATGCATCTGTGATCGTGAAGGTGATGACGCCTGCGGATTGGCCCACAATGTTGATTTCATAAGTGTCGTTGCCGGAATTGCCTTCCAGCACGTTGATGTCGCCCCCGCGGGAACTCGTCAGCGTAATCGTATCATGGCCGGCGCCACCGAAGATCGTGTCGCTGCCGCTCCAATCCAGGATGATGTCGTTCCCGGACCCGCCACTGACGACATCATCGCCTTCTTCGGAGCGGATCCAGTCATCTCCGGAGCCGCCGAAGATCGTATCCGCGTCCTCGCCGGCATAGATTTCGTCATTGCCGCCGCCGCCATAGACCGTGTTCACACCATTCCCGGCACCGATGACATCATCACCGTCAGAGGCCGTCTCAACGCCGTCACTCTGATCGCCATAGATGGTGTCGTCGCTGCCGGTGCCCAAAACCTCGTCGGATCCAGCGCCGCCGATGAGCGTTTCGGGTGTGTCCGTGACATTGCTGTTGGGATTTGAAATCGAGGAGTTGTTGAACATCCGAATGATGTCATCACCGCCGCCGCCATTGACGGTGTCGGTGCCTTCTTCGGACAGGATTTTGTCATTGCCATTGCTGCCAATGATGACATCGTTGCCGTCGCCGCCGTAGATCAGGTCATCGCCATCTTCGCCGAACAGGCGGTCATCATCGTTTTCGCCTCTCAGCGTGTCATCACCATCACCGCCATAGAGGTCGTCGTCGCCGTCACCGCCGCTCAGTGTGTCGTTATCATTCTGTCCGTACAGGGTGTCCTCGCCGGCTTGCCCGTCGAGCACGTCATTTCCGTCGCGGCCATAGGCGATGTCTTCGCCGTCGCCAAGATCAACTCTGTCGGTGCCGATGTAACCGAAGAACCGGTCATTGCCTTTGCCGCCATTGGCATTGGTGCCTTCAACGCCGCCATAGATGATGTCGTTTCCGTCCTCGCCATAGACATGGGGATTGTCGCGGCCGGCATAAATCGTGTCGTTGCCATCACCAGCATTGATCCGGTTGCCGTTGGCATTGCCCATGATGATATCGGCCGCGCTCGACCCATTGATCGTGCCGCCACCCGGGCTGATGATCAGATTGGACGCAGTCAGGTCGAAGGTGGAGCCATCGGCGAATTTCAGAACTTCAATGTTGTTTCCACCTGTGAAGTGATCTTCGACCGTGATGTTATTATTATTATTTTCTTTGCCGACTTTTATCGTCAAGTCGAAATTCGTTTGAGAGGAGAATGCATTAAAGGAGAGATCCTGAATGGTAATCCCTGCTCCAAACTCGATTGTATCATTGCCACCACTATCGATAATGGTGTCATCCCACCCACCGAGAAGATACCGGTAGATATCGTCGCCTCCGAAACCTTGCAGTGTATCATCTTCATTGAGATTGGTGACAAGCGTGTCATTACCAGACGTTCCAGTGATCAAGGCCATGAGTCCCCACCTTTTCAGATTTGGGTTTGACTGAAATTTCCACAGGAAAACGCAAGCACCGCGAAGACTAACAGCGCGGTCGTTATTTCATACCAAATCGAGCATAAGGCGCATAGTGACAATTTGTAATATGCACGGATGAGGTGCAAAGACACATGAATGCGGCCGACCAGCCAGTATCCGGCCGTTCCCAGAACTCGGAGAGTAAGTGCTTAGACCCGCATTCGGATGATTTTGCAATTTCGCGTGTCTGTGACGCAATTCATGTGATTATATCAATGGCTTAAAGCGACAATGCCAATCAGGGTCTCGAAACCACCATTCCGCATTTGCTCAAACGGCCCGTGGGCCGTCCACCCCATGGCGTGCGCCGGTCCTAGAGCCGTTTCACTGAAAACCAGATCATTGAAACGGCTCTCAGTCCTTACTTGGGCGCGCTTTCCGGGCGGAAAACCGCGCACACTTTTCCTGAAAGCGCTCTAATCCCACGCCTAGCAATAACGCGCTGTGACA
>CAZVEE010000020.1:0-47841 GCA_964625525.1 uncultured Alphaproteobacteria bacterium
GGCGCGCACCAGAATGGCGGCGCCGCCGCCATCGGTCACCAGGCAGCAATCAAGCAGGCGCAGGGGGTCACTAATGAGCCGGGAAGCCGCCACATCGGCGATGCTGAGGGGGGCCTGCATAAAAGCTTCCGGGTTAAGCCGCGCCCAGGCCCGCGCCGCCACCGCGACGTCCGCCAGATGCTCCGGCGTCGTTCCGTATTCATGCATGTGCCGCTGAGCCGCCAGCGCATAGCCCGAAATAGGCGGGCGCGGACGATAAGGCCCCACCCACCAAGGCAGTTCAGGACGCTGAGCGCCCCGGCCGCCGACGCGCGTGCGCTGATTGGAGCCGTAGCAGACCAGCGCCACGTCACACATTCCGGCGTCCAGGGCCAGCGCCGCCCACTGCAAGTGGTTCATGAAGGACGAGCCGCCCACATTGGTGCCTTCGACCACTTTGGGGCTCAGGCCCAGATACTCGCCGATGACAAGAGCAGGCAGATGGGTGGTCATCAAAGCCCCAAAAATGCCGTCCACATCTTTCAGACCCAGGCCGCAATCGGCGAGCGCCCCGTGCACCGCCTCGCCCAAGATCTCAAGATCGGTGCGGCCCTTGGCCTCGCCGATGCGCCCATCCGGCGCGAAACCGCCCAGCCCGATCCCAACGATCGCCGCCTTACCGCGAATGGCTTTATCAGTGGTCATGATCTATAGCCCGCCTGCCCCTTATCGTGAACGGCCCCTAGGCCGGGTTGAACACCACGTAAGCGGGCTCATCCTCCGTATCCCGCACAATCCGTGCGCGCACGGCCATGCCGATGCGCACCGCCTCCGGGTCAATCCCCTCGACACGGGAAAACATGCGCGGGCCTTCCGCCAATTCAATAATGGAAAAATTGCGCACGCCGCCGCGGTCGGGCTTGTCATGGATGGTGGTGAAGGAATGCACCACGCCTTCCCCGCTGGCGAACACGAAACTCAGATCCGCCGAGCCGCAATTGGTGCACAGGACACGGGGAAAGAACTGCTGGTGTCCGCACGCCCCGCATTTCTGAATCCGAAACTCGCCATTGGCGAGGTGCGCATGATATTGCGCGTCCGGCCCTGGGCCGGCAAAACTGGCGGGTCCGTGCACCATGATGGGGTCCTGTCTCGTCTTTGTTAGGCGTGATGGTAAAGACCCCAACGCCCGGCGACAATGCGCTTGGGTCTCACGCCATCATTGGCCACCCCACGCAAGCGCATGGCACCTGAAAGAACGCTGAACGAGGAGACAGGCATGACAGGGTATCCGGATATGCCCCCCGCACGCATCCACACGGTGAACGGTGTGCGTTTGGCGGTTTTTGAGGCCGGGCCGGAGGACGGGCTGCCGGTGGTGTTGTCCCACGGCTTCCCGGAGCTGGCCTATTCCTGGCGCCATCAAATCCGCGCCCTGGCGGCGGCGGGTTACCGGGTGATTGCGCCCGACCAGCGCGGCTATGGCTTCTCCGAAGCACCCGCGGCGATTACGGCCTATGACATGGAGCATCTGACCGGCGATCTGGTGGGCTTGCTTGATCTTTATGGCCTGGAGCGCGCGGTGTTCTGCGGTCATGACTGGGGCGGATTGGTGGTGTGGCAACTGCCGCTGATGCACCCGTCCCGGGTTGCCGGGCTCATGGGCTTGTGCACGCCTTTCATCCCGCGCCTGCGCGCCGATCCCGTGCAGCTCATGCGCCAGGCCTTGGGCGAGGGTTTTTACATCGTCGCGTTTCAAGAGCCGGGTGTGGCGGATGCGCTGCTCGACTCTGATCCCGGCCGCACCATGCGCTTTTTCGGGCGCAAAAGCCCGGTCCCGGCCGACGAAGCGGACAAAACCGCCAGCAATGCCAAACTGGGCAATCTTCACGCCGCCCTCACGGGCCCAGAATCGGAGTGGGGCGGTGTGCCCTCGCTCAGCGATGCGGAGTTGACAGTGTTCACGCAGACCTTCGCACGCACAGGCTTCACGGGCGGTATCAACTGGTACCGCAACATGACCCGCAACTGGGAGCGCAGCGCCCATCTGCCGACCCGCGTGGACGTTCCCGCCCTTATGATCGGCGCGAGCCATGATTTGGCGCTCCCGCCCTCGGGCATGGCCGGCATGCACAAATATGTGCCCGATCTTGAGCGCCATGTGGTGGCGGGCGCTGGCCATTGGGTGCAGCAGGAGGCGCCAGACGCGGTCAACGCTCTCATGCTGGATTGGCTGGCGCGCCGGCGCGCGGATCTTGCTTAGTCAATATCCTCGACTTGCGCATCCGTGCCGTGGACGCGGGCGGCAAGAGCCGCGGCCATGAAGTCGTCGAGATCGCCGTCGAGCACGTCATCCGGCGTCGGACTTTCTACGCCCGTGCGCAGATCCTTCACCATCTGATAGGGCTGCAAGACATAAGAGCGGATCTGGTGGCCCCAGCCGATATCGGTTTTGGAGGCGGCTTGCGCGTTCGCCTCTTCCTCCCGCTTTTGCAGTTCCAGCTCATACAGGCGCGCCTTGAGCATGGTCATGGCCGTGGCGCGGTTCTTATGCTGGGAACGCTCGTTCTGACACTGAACGATGATGCCGGTGGGCACGTGGGTCATGCGCACCGCGCTATCGGTGGTGTTCACGTGCTGGCCGCCGGCGCCGCTGGCGCGGTAGGTGTCGATCTTCAGGTCCTTTTCCAAGACCTCAATCTCGATGGTGTCGTCCACCACCGGGTAAGTCCAGACACTGGCGAAACTGGTGTGACGGCGGGCATTGGAATCGTAAGGCGAAATGCGCACCAGCCGGTGCACGCCCGCTTCCGTCTTCAGCCAGCCATAGGCGTTCTCGCCTTTGACCTTGAGCGTCGCGGATTTCAGCCCCGCCTCTTCCCCCGCGCATTCCTCGATCACCACCACCTTGTAGCCGTGGCTTTCCGACCAGCGGGTGTACATGCGCGCGAGCATGCTGGCCCAGTCCTGGCTTTCGGTGCCGCCGGCGCCGGAATGGACTTCCAGGAAACAGTCATTGCCGTCGGCCTCGCCTGAGAGCAGCGTCTGCACCTCGGCCTTGCGGGCGCGGGCGTGCAGATCGCGCATGGCGGCTTCGCTGTCGGCGACCACATCCGCGTCGCCCTCAGCCTCCGCCATCTCGATGAGTTCGGCCGTGTCCGTCAGTTCCCGGTCGAGGGTGAGATAGGCGGAGATGGACGCATCGAGCTGGTTGCGCTCGCGCATGATTTTCTGAGCCGCCGCCGGATCGTCCCAAAGGCTGGGGTCCTCGGCTTTCGCGTTCAGTTCATCGAGGCGTTTCTGGGCAGTATCCCAGTCAAAGATGCCTCCTCAGCAGTTCGAGCGACTGCTTGATTTCGGAGATGAGCGTCAGGATCTCGGCACGCATGGAACGGGGTTACCTGCTGTGGTGGAAAAGGTCGACGGACCCGGGAAGGCCCGTCTTCTGCCATCGCGCGCGGCGCTAGTAAAGCCCGCCCGTGCCCCGGTTCACCCGCGTCGAGCCGGAAACCGGCGCGTCCGGGTCGGTGCTGGCGCCGGCGCCCAGCACATTGCGGAAGGCTTCAGGATCCGGGCCGGTGCCGGGCTTGAAGGCCTCTTCGATAACCCGTCCATCGCCGGGGCGTGCCCGTTGGCCGGTTTCCGAGTTCACCCGCATGAGCGTGATGCCTGAGGGCACGCGGAAGGGCACCGCCGGCTTGTCGCCGACCGCCAGCGCCATGAAATCGCGGAAGATGGGCGCGGCGACACTGCCGCCGGTTTCCGAGTGCCCCATGGAGGTGGGGATATCAAAGCCCACATAGACCCCCACGGCCAAATCCGGCGAAAAGCCCACGAACCAGGCGTCTTTCTCGTCATCGGTGGTGCCGGTCTTGCCCGCAAGCGGCTTGCCCACGGTGCGCACCGTGGTGGCGGTGCCCCGGTCCACCACCCCTTGCAGCAGCGACACCACCTGATAGGCGGTGTGAGAGTCGAGCACCCGGGCGCGGGCGTCGGGCAGTTGAGGCATGGGCGCGGCGGCCCAAGCATCCGGCGCGCAGCCCAGGCAGTCCCGCTGGTCATGACGATAGACGGTCCGCCCCAAGCGATCCTGGATCCGGTCAATGAACACCGGCGCGATCTCGTGACCGCCATTCACGAACATGCCGTAGGCGGTGGTCATGCGCAGAAGCGTGGTCTCGCCGGAGCCCACGGCCATGGACAAGAGCGGGCGCGGTCTCTCGTAAACCCCCATGCGCTCGCCATAGGCGACCACATCCTCGATCCCCACATCGAGCGCCAAGCGCACGGTCAGCACATTGAGCGAGCGCTCCATGCCCCGGCGCAAGGTGGACGGACCGTAGAAGCGGTTTGAGTAGTTATTCGGTTTCCACAGGGGCATGTCCTCGCCCTGATCGAGCGTGAAAGGCGCGTCCAGCACCACGCTTGAGGGGGTGTAGCCATTGTCGAAGGCCGCCGCATAAACGAAGGGTTTGAAGGACGAGCCCGGCTGGCGGCGCGCCTGAACCGCACGATTGAACTGGCTCTCTTCGAAGCTAAAGCCGCCCATCATGGCCAGCACCCGGCCCGTATGGGGATCGAGCGCGACGAGCCCGCCATTCACGTCCGGCACCTGGCGCAGGGCGAACTGGCCCGCCGCGTCGCCGTCCACGGGCTCGACATAGATGAGATCCCCGACGCTCAGCACTTGGCTGGGGCGCTCAATCTCCGCCCCGAGCGTGCGGTCGGGCAGCGATTGGCGCGCCCAGGTGAGCTGATCAAGCGCGATGGTCCCGGTGGTTTGGCCATCCTGAAGGCCGACGCTCACGGTTCCGGCCGTATCATCAATGCCCAACACCACCGCGCCACTCCAGGGCGCCAGGTCCGTGGCGAAGTCCGCCCGGCGAATCGCTTCCGCCCAGTTGGCAAGATCGCCGAGCTGGCCCACGGCCCCGCGCCAGCCATGGCGCTGGTCATAGGCGACAAGACCGCCGCGCAGGGCCGTCATGGCATGGCGTTGCAGCTCCGGCTCAATGGTTGTGCGCACTGACAAGCCGCCATCATAAAGGCTCTCCTCGCCATAAAGGCCCGCCACCCGGCGCCGCACTTCTTCGGCGAAGTACTCCCCCTCCACCGTGCGGGTCCCAAACACGCGCTCATAGACCAACAGCTCTTCGGCCTGAGCGACCTCGGCCTCGGCGGGCGTGATATAGCCATTTGCGGCCATGCGGCCGATCACCCAGTTGCGCCGGGCGATGCCGCGTTCACGCGCGCCGTGGCGGTCAGGGCGATAATTGTTCGGCCCCTTGGGCATGGCCGCCAGATAAGCGGCTTCGGCAACCGTCAGGTCCTGGAGTGATTTGTCGAAATAGTTGAGCGACGCCGCGGCTACCCCATAGGAGCGCCAGCCCAGATAGATCTCGTTCAGGTAGAGTTCGAGGATGTGTTCCTTGGTAAAGGCCTCTTCCATCCGCAGCGCCAGCAGCGCCTCGCGGATTTTACGCTCCAAGCGCACTTCCCCGGAGAGCAGGAAATTCTTGGCCACCTGCTGGGTGATGGTGGCGGCCCCTTCCAGGCGGCGGTTGTTCAGGTAATTCGAGACATTCGCCAAGGCGGCGCGAGCGATCCCGCGATAATCAAGGCCATGGTGCTCGTAGAAGGTGCGGTCTTCAGCCGAGATGAAGGCATTCACCACATGCGGTGGGATTGCCTCGATGGGCACGAAAATACGCCGCTCGGTGGCGTATTCCGCCAGCAGCGTTCCATCCCCCGCATGGATGCGGGTCATCACTTTGGGCTCGTATTCGCGCAATTGCGCGTAATCGGGCAGGTCGTCCGCCAGGCGCGCCACATAGATGGCGCCAGCGATCCCGGCCACGATGGCGCCGGTGAAACCAACGGCAAAGAGCACCGCGAAGACACGGAAAGCGATGGTCCATCCGGAAAGTCTGCGTTCGGCCATAACGTCCGCCGTCCCCCTAACCCGTCCCGTGAAGAGCGCCCGCACCGGCGCACAAAGCCCGAAGGCGCCGACGCGGCGCCAGCATCCAGAAAACACTGAAGATCCGGCTTTGTCTCCCCCGAAGAGCCGGATCTCAGGCGGATACTATGGGATTGTGGCTTCTGGGTGGCCCTGTCAAGGGCGGCTCGGGTCAGGGACGGCGTAAGCCCCGGAAACCCGCGCTCAGCGGACCCGGCGGTTGTCGTCGCCCGGCAGGCCGGCAATGGTCTCAAAGCCGAAATAGGAATCGACCGCATGCCTGATTCCCGCACCAAGCTTGGCGCGGTAGTCGGCCGTGACCAACAGCTCGGCTTCTGTCTGGTTCGACAAGAAGCCAAGCTCAATGAGCACCGAGGGCACATCCGCCGCCGTCAGCACCCAAAACGGGCCAAAGCGGTGTGTGTTGCGCAAGAGTGGCACCCCCTCACTGCCAAACAGCGGCAGCAGCGTCTGCGCGAACCGAACCGAATTGTTCATGGTGTCGCGCTGGGCCAGCTCAATGAGGATTTTCAGGACGTCGTCCGTCACTTCCTGTGACTCAAGGCCATTAATAGCGTTTTCCTTGCGCGCCAGACGGGCGGCCGCCTTATCCGATGCCGTTTCGGACAAGGTGTAAACCGAGGCGCCCCGCACCGATGCCACCGGATTGGAGTCGGCATGAATGGACAAGAACAGGTCAGCGCTGTTGTCGCGGGCAAAACTGACGCGCTCGGGCAGCGGCACGAAGGTGTCATCGTCGCGGGTCATGTGGACGGTGTAGCGGCCCGTGGCTTCCAGCAGGTCGCGCAGCTCCAGCGCCATGTCGAGAGCCACGTCCTTCTCATACGTTCCCGTGATGGCGATGGCACCCGGATCTTTGCCGCCATGACCCGCATCAATCACGATCACACGCTTGGCGGCATGCTCGGCCCGGGCGCGGGTCGCCCCCGTGCGCAGGGCCGGCGCGGCCGCATCCGGTGTGGGCGCGGACCCCGGCTCCGGATCAAGCGGTGCATTGGCGGTGGTAAAGCCGGCCTGGAGCAGGTGGCGGGCAGGCCAACCGGCGGTCCGCCGGAACGCGTCCTGCGAGGTGGTCTCCAGATCGAGAATGAAGCGGTAGCCCGCATTGGTGATTTCAGGACCCAGCATGCGCTTGGCGCGAATGGTGGCGGGGCCGTCGAGATCGAGCACAACGCGGGAGTGGCCGGGCCGGTTGCGGGCATAGCGCAAGCGCGTCACAAGCCCCTCACCGGCAAAGGCGGTGCCATCACGCACTTGCCACTGCACTTCCGGCAGATCGATCACCAGCCGATAATCATCGGCGAGGGTGAACATGTCCGGGCGAGCATGGGCGTTCATTTCCAGGATAAAGCGGGTATAGCCGCCTTCTTCGATCAGCCGTGCGTCCTGCACCACTGGCATTGAGCCACCCGATGCGCGCGCCGTGTCCGTCCCGCCGAGCAGCAGGGCCAGAAACGCAAATGCGACCAGCAGCCATCGCCCGGCACTGCGATCGGCCCGATCCAGGTGCTGTTCGCACTGACCTTGTGTCATCATCCTCAAGCCCGTATCGACAAAGGCGCCCACTCCAGCCAAGCCTGGCAGCAGAATGCCTGAAAACCCACGCAAGCCAAGCGATAGGGTGAAACCTTTGACAAATCGTAAGCGCAATTCCATCCCGTTAACTTTTCCAAGACCCGTTGTGACGCGGGACCTGCGACTGGATTGAACAAGGCCCCGGGCGATGCTCCCCCTTTGGCGGACTTGTCACGGCGTTCACCCGAGCGCTACATATAGTGATGTAGCTTTTGGATGGCGGAGTCGCCGCGTCCTGGTTTCGAGCCCGCAGGCTCGTCCCATGGGCCGGCCCCGCCGGAAACCCGGGTCCGGCATTTTCATAGGACATGGCCGGCTAGCGGAGAGCATCAGGCGAAACGCCGGCTTTGAACCGCCGCAGACTCGGACGAGGTACAGGACTGACCGGAGCCGTTGACCAGGCCCAGCGCCCCACGGCTCGCTTCAGATGAGGACGTTTTCCGTCCGGCAGCGCGGCCCTCAGGGCTTCGCGCCCGGACACCCGGCTCGTTAGGGGGCTTTTTGTACATTCCCCCTCTCGGACCGTTTTCCCTTGGGTGCCCAAGGGTGGCCAGCAGCCCCGGACCCCGCGCCTCTCGCGGCCGGTCCAAAGCGCTCCGCCCGGGATACCTGCCGACTGAAACCGGATCGGGCGCGTCTGGCGCGCCAGGTTCAACCCTTTTCGCGGATCCGCGCATGCTGACTGGACGCGCTACTGATCGATGGGAAACCGAAGCCACCCGACGCGCTATGACGCGTCGGGGTTTCGGTGCACGCGGCCTTCCCGGCCCGGCCCGTCCTCGCGTCAGTCCGCCCGGATCCCCCTTAGCATCGAGCGTCGCAGCGCGCCGGCCCTGGGCCGTGCGCGCCAGCGGACGCTGTGGAGATCTCCCCCATGGGCATGAAAATGCTGATCGATGCGGCCCACCCGGAAGAAACCCGGGTGGTGGTCGCGCAAGGCAACCGGATCGAAGAATTTGACTTTGAATCCGCCAACAAGCGTCAGCTTCGCGGCTCGATCTATCTGGCCAAGGTCACGCGGGTCGAACCCTCGCTCCAAGCGGCCTTTGTGGACTATGGCGGCAACCGCCACGGCTTTCTCGCCTTCAGCGAGATTCACCCGGACTACTATCAAATTCCGACGGCCGACCGGCAGGCGCTGTTAGAAGCGCAGGCGGAAGAAGAACGCCGCCTGGCCGAGGAAATGGACGAGGACGACGGGGACCGCCGCCGCGGCTCTCGTGGCGACGGCGGCCGCTCGGACTCCGGTGGGCGCCGGCGGGGCCGGCGCGGTGGCCAACGCGCCGGTGGACGCAACGGCCAGCGCCGGGGCGGCCGGCGCAATCGGCGCGACCGGGACCGCCCGGGGCGCGACGGCGACAGCGTCCTGACCATCGACGCGAATCTGGACGAGGCGACCGACGCGCCGGTGTTGCCGGCCCCCAGTGATGCCGTCTTCGGCAGCCCGGCCGCCGAGGCGGTCGATCTGGGCACGGCCGAGGCCGGCGAGATGCCGCTGTTCGGCTATGATGCCGACGCCTCCCCCCTGACCGAGACCGCATCGGACGGGCCCCATGTGGATGCCCCTCAAGATCATGACGATGAAACCGCCCCGGCCTGGAGCGGTGAAGGGTCGCTTGGCTGGGCCACGCCCCGTGATGACGGCGACAGGGAGCCAAGCACGCGCGTCCAGGCCGAGCCCGCCGAAGGCGGTGCCGCACAACCTCTGCTCTCTGACCCGACACCCTCCATCGCCATCCCCTTGCCCGATGAGACGCCCGAGCACGACAGCGGTGACGAGGCCGCCGACAGCGAGGACACGACAGAGGCTCGCGGCCCGCAATCCGATCCTGACGACAGCGCGGACGCGGAGGCAGACGACGCGGCGACCGAGTCCGATGATGCGCCATCCGATGGTGAGGATGGCGAGGCGCAGACCGATGACGCTGCCCTCGATAATGCGGTCTCAGACGATTTGGACGACTCCGTCTCCGACGACGATGATGGGTCGGATGACGTGACCTCCGACGAGGCGCACACCGACGCACAAGACAGCGACGATTTAGACGACGACGAAGACGGGGACGACGATCGTGGCACAGAAGACCGCGAGAGGGATGACGATGAGGACGGGGACGACGGGGACGACGGGGACGACGACAGCGATGATGAGGAAGACTCCTCGTCTCGCAATGACGAAATCGAAACCGTCGTCGCGGACGACTCCGATGACGAGATGCGTCAGTCGCGGCGCGCGCGCCTGAAGACCTACAAAATCCAGGAAGTCATCCAACGCCGCCAGATCATGCTCGTGCAGGTCGTCAAGGAAGAGCGCGGCACCAAAGGCGCAGCCCTGACCACCTATCTCTCCCTTGCCGGTCGCTACTGCGTGCTCATGCCAAACACCGCGCGCGGCGGCGGCATCTCTCGCAAAATCACCAACGCCAATGACCGCAAGCGCCTGAAGCAGGCCGCCGGGACCCTGGACGTGCCTGAAGGCATGGGCCTGATCGTGCGCACCGCCGGCGCCCAGCGCACCAAGACCGAGATCAAACGCGACTATGAGTATCTGTTGCGCCTGTGGGAGAGCGTGCGCGATCTGACCTTGCGCTCCTCCGCCCCCACCCTCGTTTACGAGGAAGGCAATCTGGTCAAACGCACCATCCGCGACCTGTACAATAAGGATATTGAAGCGGTGCTGGTGGAGGGCGAAGACGGCTACAAAGAAGCCAAGGGCTTCATGCGCATGCTGATGCCCTCGCACGCCAAGAATGTGCAGCCCTATCGGGACCGCATGCCGCTGTTCCAGCGCTTCCAGGTGGAAGCACAGCTGGACTCCATGTTCAGCCCGCAGGTGCAGCTGCCCTCCGGCGGCTATCTGGTGATCCACTCCACCGAAGCGCTTGTGGCCATTGACGTGAACTCCGGGCGCTCCACGCGCGAGCACTCCATCGAGGAGACCGCGCTTAAGACCAATCTGGAATCCGCTGAAGAAGTGGCGCGCCAATTGCGCCTGCGCGATCTGGCCGGGCTCATCGTGATCGATTTCATCGACATGGAAGAGACGCGCAACAACAAGGCGGTTGAGCGCAAGCTGAAGGAATGCCTGAAATCGGACCGGGCGCGCATTCAGGTGGGGCGCATTTCGGGCTTCGGCCTTTTGGAAATGTCGCGCCAGCGCCTGCGGGCCGGCGTGCTCGAAGGCTCGACCGTCACCTGCCCCCACTGCGAAGGCTCGGGCAAGATGCGCTCGGTGGAATCCGCAGCGCTCAGAGTGCTGCGGGCCTGTGAGGAAGAAGGCCTGCGGGAACGCTGCGCGTCGGTCACGGTACGGGTGCCCCCCACGGTGGCGCTCTACATTCTCAATCAGAAGCGCCCCCAGCTCATGGAGATTGAGCGGCGCTACGGGCTGTTGGTGATGGTCGAGGCAGACCACGAAATGTACGCCTCCGACATGGCCATGGAGCGGGGCGAACCGCTGACGGCGGAGCGCAAGGCACGCATCGCCGACGCGGTGAGCATGGAGACCGCCTACACCGAAACCATTCCGGATGAAGATCTGGAAGACGATCTGGCCGACGATGAGGACGAGGCCGACGACGAGACAATCGAGGCGATCGAGGCGATCGAGGCGACCCCGTCGGAGGACGACACCGAAAGCGATGACCGCCCGCGCCGCCGCCGCCGGGGTGGTCGCCGTCGCCGTCGCGGCGAGGAGGATGTCCGCGCCGACGACGAGGCGGACACTGAAACGGAGACGGATGCCGATATCGACGCGGATGCCGAGGACGACGCGGATGGCGATGACGACAGCGCCCAGGCCAGTGACGCCGACGGTGATGACGATAAGCCCCGCCGCCGCCGCCGCCGGGGCAAGCGCGGGGGACGGCGCAACCGGCGCAATGGCGTTGCGGAAGGCGCCGAGGGGGCGGACTTAGCGGATGCGGATCAGCCGGCCATGGCCGCCTGGTTCACCGAAGACGGCGCAGTCGCCGAGCGCCCCGAGAGCGGGCCAACCGAAACCGCGTCGCTTGATGAGCCCGACACGGCCACCGTGTCCTTGCAGGATGCCTCGGACGCGGACGGTACGGAAACCACCGAGACGACAGAGTTCGACTTCGACGACCCCAAACCGGAGTTTCATTTCGATCAGGAGGACGGCGCCCCCGGTTCCGCCGAGGATGCTGATGCTGATGCCGATACCGATGCGGGCACCGCAGAGCCGGACACCCCTGAAACGGCCGAGCCTGATCCTCAACCCGTCCTGAGCGAGCCGGACCCGGCGACCGCGCCGGAGCCCCAGGAGAAAAAACGCGGCTGGTGGCAACGGCGCTTCTTCTCCCTGTGACGCCGTGACATAGAGTGTCTCCCGGTATGTCATCACGGGAGGCCCTCATGTCCGACGCCATGTTCTTTGCCGTTATCAACTACGCGGTGCTGCCGTTCTGGCTGCTGCTGGTGGTTGCGCCATCCTGGGCGGGCACGCGCCTGCTCGTCCATTCTGTCGTGCCCATGGTGCTGTTGGGCGGCACCTATGCCTGGCTGGTGGCCACGGGCGCCTTTACCCAGGATCTGCCGGAGGGCGCGAGCCTCACCTCGTTTGAGGGCGTGATCCTCATGTTCGATGTGCCCAAGGCGGTGCTGGCCGGGTGGGCCCATTATCTGGTGTTCGACCTCTTTGTCGGGGCTTGGATCGCGCGGGACGCAGCCCGGCGCAGCGTCTCCCATTGGCTGGTGATTCCGGCGCTAATCCTGACCCTGCTGCTGGGGCCCGTGGGCCTGCTGGTGTATCTGCTGATCCGGGTGGTCACGGGCCGAGGCGGCTGGAGCCTGGCGGAAGGCGATGCCTAAGCAATACCCGTTCATGGTGTAAGCCCGATCGGGCTTGCTCTGCAGGCGCGGCGCCGGGGTGCGCCGCGCCGTCGCGCATCCCTTGGTCGTGACAATCATTCGATTAAGATCGGTTGTCAGGCATTTGCGAAAATACTATGACGGTGGGGGCTGAGTTGATCGCCGCGAGAGATCTGCTCTACGGATCCGTGGATCGGTGATCGTCGTGCCAGTCCGTGCTACAGGCCGATATGCCCTCCCGCCGCTGATGCAGGATGGGCTGTCACTGTGCCGGCACGGGGGCGCAAGGGGTGAATGCATGACAGTGGCCAGCTACCGTACGGACAATCCGTACACCCCACATGATGCTTTTCGCCCTCTGGAGCCCCGTTTTGACCGCCCTTTAAGAATACTCATCTCTAGCTATCGCTCTCATCCGTATACGGGGGGCCAGGGCGTTTATATGCGGTTCCTGACCCGCGCTCTGGCGGATATGGGGCATACGGTAGATGTCATCTCCGGCCCGCCCTATCCCGAACTCGATGCACGCGTGGGCCTGATCAAGCTCGACTCGCT
The DNA here is from genome assembly GCA_964625525.1 of uncultured Alphaproteobacteria bacterium. Classification (GTDB taxonomy): domain Bacteria; phylum Pseudomonadota; class Alphaproteobacteria; order JAJFIK01; family JAJFIK01; genus CAZVEE01. Next base: position 12,920 of record CAZVEE010000020.1, read on the forward strand.
GGACCTCTACGCCCAGCCGAAGACAAGTCTTGGTATTCCCGCCATGCCAGCGCGCGCATGGCGGGATTATATTGACTTTTATGAGTATATCTCCCACGTGACCGGCGCTTTCCCGGAACCGGAGACGTTCGGCATGCGCATGGCGCGCTATCTGCGCGGCCGCGAGGGCGACTACGATATTGTTCACGACAACCAGACCTTGTGTTCAGGCCTGCTGGATTTGCAGCGGCGCGGCATGAGCGTGGTGGGCGCGCTCCACCACCCGATCACCCGCGACCGGCAGATCTCGCTTGATCACGAACCCTCCTTCTGGATGCGCCTGCTGGTAAAGCGCTGGTACTCCTTCCTCGATCGTCAAATCCAGGTGGCGCGCCAGCTTGACCCGCTCATGGTGTGTTCGAACTCCACCAAGCGCGACGCAGCCGTCGATTTCGGTCTGGCGCCGGAGCGCTTGGAGCTGGTCTATCTGGGCATCGACACGGAGTTGTTCCGGCCCCTGCCCCATATTCCCCGCGCCCCCCAACGCCTGATCACCACCGCCAGCGCCGACGTGCCCCTGAAAGGGCTCATCTATCTGATTGAGGCCTATGCGGCGCTTTTGCCGGAGCATCCAGACCTGGACCTGATGGTGATCGGCAAATTGCGCGAGGGGCAGACAAGCGCCCTGCTCGACCGGCTTGGCATCCGCGACAAGGTCACTTTCGTTTCCGGGCTGACATTCGAGGAAATCGCCGAACTCTATGCCCAGGCCACGATCGCCGTCAGCCCGTCAGTCTATGAGGGCTTTGGCTTTCCCGCTGGCGAGGCCATGGCGTGTGGTGTGCCGCTCGTGTCCACATCCGGCGGCTCGCTGCCGGAAGTGGTCGGGGATGCGGGCCTGCAAGTGCCGCCGCGCGATGCGCCGGCACTGGCCAAAGCCATCGCCAGCCTGCTGACTGATCCGGCACGCCGCGAGACGCTGGCGCGCCTCGGACGGGAGCGGATCACCCGGCAATTCACCTGGGCCCGCACGGCCCGCAAGGTCACTCAGATTTATCACCGGGTTCTGTCGTCCCGCCAATGGTCCGCTAATGCACACCATCGACCTCAAATTGCTACATCTTGACGATGGCGCCCGTGCGCTCGATCTGGGCTGCGGCACGGGACGTCATCTGCATGGGATGTATTACGCTGGCAAAGCGCATGTGGTGGGTGTTGACCTGTCACTTGAGGATATGACGAAGGCCCGTGAGGGCTTTGAGTCCATGCCGGACGTCACGGCCACGCACCAGCGCTGGAGCCTTGCCGCCTCGGACGCCTTGCGCCTGCCCTTTCCCGATGCCGGCTTTGACACCATCGTGTGTTCAGAAGTGCTGGAACACATCCCCGATTATGAGGGCGCGGTGCGAGAGATCGCGCGCACCATCAAACCAGGCGGCCGGCTTGCTGTCTCAGTGCCGCGGGCCTGGCCCGAATGGATTTGCTGGCAGTTGTCCGAGCACTACCACAACACGCCCGGCGGCCATGTGCGCATCTTCGACGAAGATGAATTGCGCGAGGCTATCGAAGCTGCGGGCTTCCGGTTCGTCTCCCGTGATTTCGCCCATGGTCTGCACTCTCCGTATTGGTGGCTGCAATGCGCCATGTGGGAGAGCAAGGACAACAACTGGTTGATTCGTCAGTATCACAAGTTTCTCGTCTGGGACATCATGGAGCGTCCCTGGCTAACCCGAGCCCTCGCGACCATCGCCGACCCACTGATGGGCAAGAGTGTCGTGCTCTACTTCGACAAGATGAGAACCCCGTGACATCCCTGTACTTGACGAGAGAGCTCGTTGCCGAAGGATACTTCGACGGCGCGGTGGGTCGCATTCTGGAGCTGCAACAGCCCTGCGGCGCCATCCCCTGGTATGACGATGGTGTCGTCGATCCCTGGAACCACACCGAGGCCGCCATGGGGCTAACCGTGCTTGGGCGGCTCAAGCAAGCGCGCGCGGCCTATGGCTATCTGCGTGACACGCAGCTGAGCGATGGGTCCTGGTGGTCGCAGTACGGTGCGGCCGTGCCCATGGACGACAACCGCTATACCGGTGACGGAGACGAGAAAAAGATCCGGGACACGAATTTTTGCGCCTATCCGGCAACCGGCATCTGGCACTACTACCTGGTCACCGGTGATACGGATTTTCTGGGCACCCACTGGCCCATGGTAGAAGCGGCCACCGATTTCGTCATCAGCCTACAGACGGAGTATGGCGATGTTCGCTGGGCCGCGCCGGATGAGCACACGCCAGAGGATGACGCCCTCGTGACCGGGTGCAGCTCCATCTACAAGAGCCTGCTGTTCGCATACCGCTTGTCTGCAGCGGTAGGGTGTACCCGCCCCGACTGGCTGACCGCGCGGACTGCGCTCGGCACGGCCTTGCGCGAGAAACCCTACCGGTTCGACCGCCATTGGGAGAAGAAAGACAACTTCTCCATGGACTGGTTCTACCCGGTCATTGCCGGTGTGTTCCTGGGCCAGGCCGCGCGTGATCGGCTGGCGGCGCGATGGGACGCCTTTGTGTCGGAAGGACGCGGATGCCGCTGTGTGCTGGAGCAACCCTGGGTCACGGTGGCGGAATCGGCTGAGCTTGTCATTGCCTTACTCGCCTCGGGCCAGCGGGCACGGGCGGCAGAAGTGTTGTCCTGGCTTCATCAATGGCGCGACGACGCGGGGCGCTATTGGATGGGATACCAGTATGTTTCTGGCGTTCCGTGGCCGGATGAAAAACCCGCCTGGACCGCCGCCGCCGTTATTCTGGCCACGGACGCCCTTCTCGGGCTCACCCCGGCAAATGGACTGTTCCTGGACCAGGGCGCGGACCTGGCACCAGTGCTGGCAGACGGGTAACCCCGCGTAGGCGACCACCGATTTGCTAGAGCGCTTTCAGGAAAAGTGTTGTGCGGTTTTCCGCCCGGAAAGCGCGCCAAACCAAAGACCGAGAGCCGTTTCAATGATCTGGTTTTCATTGAAACGGCTCTAGGCTGTGTGCATGACAAAATCCGCGCCCCCTTCCCCATTGCCGCATCCGCCGGAGGCGGCTGCCACCGCCCCGGCCAAGCCACTGCGCCGTACACGGAACGCAGAAGAAACGCAAAGGCGCCTGATTGCTGCGACGGTCGAGCTTTTGGCCGAGGACGGGTTCGGCCGGACCAGTTCACCGCGCGTGGCGGCGCGCGCGGGCCTGGCTGCGCGAGCGACTGGCTGAAACCATGCACCAGGCCGGCGTCGTCCCGGAACCGGACACCGCTTGATCCGTTGGCGCGCTTTCCGGGCGGAAAACCGCATACACTTTTCCTGAAAGCGCTCTAAAGGCGCCGTAACATGCGCAAAGACCGGATCGCGGCGATCTCTTCAAAAAGGCCTGAGGCAAGCGCGAGACAGTAGATTTCGTAGGGCGGTCGGCCACCATCGGTCGGGTCGGGAAAGACATCGTGAATGGCGAGCAGACCGGCGGGCATCAGCTTGCCCTGCCAGCCGCGGTAGTCGGCCTCGGCCGCCGCGCGGCTGTGCCCGCCATCAATGAACACCAGGCTCAATGGCGTCGTCCAGTGGCGCGCGAGCGTCGCGGAACGGCCCACCACGGGGATCACGGTCTCCTCAAGACCGGCCCGGTGCAGCGTGTCGCGGAACACAGGCAGCGTGTCGAGCACACCGGCCTCGGTGTCCCACAGGGCGGGATCGTGATACTCCCACCCGGGCTGGTTTTCCTCCGAGCCCCGATGATGATCGACAGCAAAGAGGACACCGCCCACCGCCTGACAGGCCGTTCCCAGATAAACCGCGGACTTGCCGCAATAGCTGCCGATTTCGAGCACCGGTCCACGCTCAGCCGCCGTCAACGCCGCGTCATGGAGCGCGCGCCCTTCTTCTGGGTGAAGAAAGCCTTTGACCGTGTCGATATCGAGGGGCAAATCCATCAGCGGGTCAAAGACTCGCTGACGGCCCACAGGCGCCGGGCCGCATCAGCCATGCGCGCGGTCTTGGAGGGCCGGGCGAGCCGCCCACCATGGGTGAAATATTCTCCGGACTCTCCGTAAAGATCCGGAGAGGTCGCGACATAAACGCAGGTCCGCGCGCCGGAGATGGGCTTGGCAAGCCCTATGCGCTCAGCCAGGCCAATAAGCGGCGCCAGCGTGGCACTGCTGTCCAGGCCACTGCGCGTGGCCACATAGCCCGGGTGAATGGCATTCGCTGTCATCCGCGTACCGATGAATGTCCGCGCGAGCGCAAACGTAAAATAGAGATTGCACAGCTTGGAGCGACGGAAGGCGAGCCAGCCGTCATAGGCGTCCGTCATTTGCAGATCATCAAAATCGAGGCTGACCCCCTGATGGGCTGACGACGATACAGTCACCACCCGCGCCGCTTCTGAGGCCTCCAGCCGATCTTTCAGGGCTTTGGTCAGCAGAAAACCGGCCAGATGATTGACCGCGAAATGCATCTCCAACCCGTCGCGGCTGTCTTTGCGATCGGGAAAATAGGCGCCGGCATTGAGGATCAGGGCATCCACCACCGGGCACAGCTCGCGCACATCCTCGGCCACCCGGCGCATATCCGCCAGTGACGCCCGGTCGGCAACAAGGCCCCGAACCTCGGCATTGCCACTGCGGCGTTTGATGTCGGTGACAGCGGGCATCAGCGCCTCCTTGGCACTGCCGATCAGGACCAGACGGCCACCCTTTTCGGCGAGCCGCAGCGCCGTTAGACGCCCGATCCCCTCATCCGCTCCCATCACCACCCAGTGCTTGCCGCGCATGTCCCCTTGCTCCACGCCTGTCCAATAAGTGTTCTACCCGATCGCCCCCCCCCGACCCAAGGGGCCTTGGGCTTAATCCTTAGGCCACGGTGTAGAGACCCGACTCCGAAGCGCCGGTTCTGTCGGATACCTCACATTCAGTGCTAAATGATGAAGGCGGTGTGAGGGCGCGGAGGGGCGCTCAGGCGATTGTGATGGGCGCGGCGCGGTCGATCACAAGGTGGCGACACGGTTTGACGCAGCGTCATCTGCGGCCCACTTTTGGCGCACGCCTGCGCATCAAAGAGCTCAGACCATGACTCAGCCGCCCAACCGCTGCCCCCGGCCTTCTCCCGGCGCGACCAGAACCGTGGTGCCGCTTGAGACCCTGGACTCAGGCCGAACGCCGCATCGCGTGATTCACAGCCTGACCATGCTGATCGCAGTCACCACGGGGGCCTGCGCGCCGGGGCCGCAGGCGCCACCGGCGCAGCTCGACGCCTTGCCCCGCACGACCGCCTCGGTGGCGGGGATTGTGGAGGCTGAGACCGTGACCATCAGCGCCCTCACCGGCGGCGATCCGGATGGGCGGCGCGTGATCTTTGTGCATGGCACCCCCGGATCGGCGCGGGGCTGGGGCGACTATCTCATCGCCCCGCCCGAGGGCCACGATTACATTGCGATCGACCGGCCGGGCTTCGGCGAGAGTGGCCCCGTGGGGGCGGTGACACGCCTTCAGGCTCAGGCGAAAGCGCTTGAACCTTTTCTGGTCCAGCGAGAAGGCGCCTGGCCGATTCTGGTGGGCCATTCCCTGGGGGGGCCCGTCGTGGTTCAAGCCGCCGCCGATTTCCCGGACAAGGTGGGCGGCCTGGTCATCGTGGCCGGCGCCCTCGATCCGGATCTGGAGGACGTGCATTTCATGCAGCCCGTCGGCGAGTGGCCCGTGGTGCGGCGCCTTGTCCCGCGCCCTCTGCGCAACTCCAACCGGGAGCTGATGGCGCTGGAAGCGGAGCTGCGTCTGCTGGAGGCCCGACTGCCGGCGATCGCCGTGCCGACCGTCATCGTGCATGGCACGGCCGACAATCTGGTGCCGTTTGAAAACGTGGCGTTCATGGAAGCGCGCCTGACCGGGGTGGCGGGCCTGAAGATCATGGAACTGGAGGGGCGCAACCACTTCCTGCCCTGGCATTCCAAGAGTACCATCGACGCTGCAATCGCCGCCGTGCAGCAGATGATGGACCCCTGAATGCTCTTCGAAGACGTTATTGCCGAACTGCGCAGTGTGGCCATGCAACCAGAAGCGCTGTTCCTCGCGATTATTCTCGCCACCTTCATTTTGGAGGACGCCGCCATTGTCGGGGCGGGCGTGCTGGCGGCGGAGGGCGTGATCCATCCGGTGTCCGCTCTTTCGGCGCTGTTCATCGGCATTGCGCTTGGAGATCTGGGCCTTTACGGCTTGGGTTACGCGGCCGCGCATTGGCGCTGGATCCGCAAACGCATTGGGGTGGAGCGCATCCGCCAGGGACGCACGTGGTTATCAGACCGATTGGTGATGACCATTCTGGGCGCTCGGGCGGTGCCGGGGCTGCGGTTGCCCACCTATACCGCGAGTGGCTTCTTCCGTGTGCCCTTCACGAAATTCGCGTTGATCGCAATTGTCGGCGTTGGGCTGTGGACAGCGGTGATTTTCACGGCCGTCTACTGGTTCGGCACCATGGCCGCGAGCATGCTGGGGCCCTGGAGCTGGGCGGCGGGCGGTGTCCTTCTGGTGCTGTCGATCATCGTGCCGCGGTTCATCGCCAAGCGGACCCAAGAGGTGAATGCCTCGCCGGGTGGGGGAGCCTCCTGAGGATGGCAGACGACAGATCGGATGAGCCTACGGACAATTCTGGGGCCACGGGGGTAACCAAGCCCCGCGGCGACACGGCCCGCTTTCACCAAGGGGGTATGCATGCCGGCATGCCACCGTTGGACCCGACCGCTCCGCCCCTGTCGCATTTCGAGTTTTGGCGACCGAACTTTTTCTATCTGCCTATCTATTTCCAGATTGCCTGGCTGAGCCTGCGCTACTGGGGGGCCACCCTGCCCTCGGTCGCCAATCCCCACTTCCCCGACGGCGGCTTTTTCGGCGAGCACAAGTCCGGCATTCTGGACACGGTGTCCGAGCCCATGCGCAGAGTTCTCGCGCCCTATCTCACCGCCCGCGTGCCCGAGGCCGAGACAGACCGAAACGCGTTCTTTCAGGGCCTGCTGGCGCGGTGCGCGGATGCGGGACTGTCGTTCCCCATGGTGGTGAAGCCCGATGTGGGCAGCCGGGGCGCCGGGGTGCGGTTGTTGAAAACACCAGAAGACCTGCGGGGGTATGTGGACGCCTTCCCCGCCGGTCACATCATCATGCTGCAAGCCTTCGTGCCTTATGAGGCGGAAGCGGGTGTGTTTTATGTGCGCATGCCGGGCGAGGATAAAGGGCGCATCTTTTCGCTGACGCTCAAATACTTTCCCTACATCACCGGGGATGGCCGCTCGACCATCCGAGAGCTGATCGAAAACGATCCGCGCGCCGGCCAGATCGCCCATCTCTACCTGCCTCGACACAAGGACCACCTGGACAATGTTCTGGCGCCGGGGGAACACTACCGGCTGGCTTTCGCCGGCAGTCACAGCCGGGGCACCATTTTCAAGGACGGGGCCGATTACATCACCCCGGAAATGACCGAAGCCTTTGACCGCGTGGCGAAAGGCATTCCGGAGTTTCATTTCGGCCGTTTCGATGTGCGGTTCCCCGACATCGCGGACCTTCAACGGGGTGAGAAATTCCTCATCATCGAGATCAATGGCGCAGGTTCGGAAGCAACCCATATCTGGGACAGCCGCACGACCCTGTGGCAGGCCTGGAGCACGCTGTTTGAGCAATGGTCCCTGCTTTATCGCATCGGATTTATGAACCGGCGGCGCGGCTTCAAACCCATGAGGCCGTTCACCTATCTGCGCGCGATCTTGCGCGAGGTGTGGCTCGTGCCACAATATCCGCCCACTGAATAATCAGCTGATGTTTACTGGCCACGCCGGCGGGCGCGCAGACGCGACAGGCTCAGTTGCCAATCAAAGGGTAGCGTGCCGACAAAGGCCGTTACGAGACGGTTGAACAGACCATTCACGAGAACCGGTGAGCGGCCCTCCATGACGGCTCGCACGCCTTGCGCGGCAACGGCCTCGGCGGTCATCCAGGCCCAACGCGGGGTCTCCCGAACCGTATCGCGTGTTCCGTTCACGTCATGAAATTCGCTGAATGTGAAGCCGGGACACACGGCAACCACATGCACCCCCGTCCCTTCCAACTCCAGAAACAACGACTCGCTCATCTTCACCAGGAAGGATTTCGACGCACCATAGAGCGTATGGGTCACCGTGCCGGGCAACAGACCCGCGACCGACGCCACAGTGATGATGCGCCCATAGCCTCGCGCGGTCATGCCCGGCAGCACCAGATGGGTCAGCTCGGCCACCGCCGTCATCATCACCTGGATGAAGTCGCGATGCTCCGCCCATGATGCGTCCGTGAACGTCTTATTGATGCCATAGCCCGCATTATTGACGAGTGCATCCACCGTGAGCCCCCGCGCGGTGACCGCTTGCATCAGCGCGGCCGGGGCGTTTGGGTCGGCCAAATCGGCGGGCAGCACGACCACATCCACGCCCTGCGCCACAGTGATGTCACGCGAGAGCATTTCCAGCCGATCGGCCCGGCGTGCTGTTAAAATGAGATCAAAACCTTCAGCGGCGAAAGCGCGGGCAAAGGCTTCACCAATGCCCGCGGATGCGCCCGTAATCAGGGCCCGGCGCCGCGGTGTCTCGGACAGGGCCGCGCTCAACTGCGCTGCTCATCCGATCCTTTGGCGCTTTCAGAGGGCGGCGTGTCGCCGCTGAGCCAAGCGAAGAAGCCAGTGCGGGCCGCGAAAATCTCCCGCAGCTCGCCGCCGGTGATTTCCTGGCGCTCCAGAAGCACGCTGACGATGCGATCAAGCTTGCGGCGGTTGTCGCGGATCGTCCGCACACAGTCGCGATAGACCCGTTCCAGGGTCGTGCGCACCTCGTCCTTCACGTCTGCGGGCAGTTCCATATTGCCCACTTCGCGCTGATCCACATCGAACCAGAGGAGGCCACTCTTCTCCGAGTAGCCGTGTTGCAGGAACATGCGCACGAGCAGACGCGTGGCCTGAGCAAGGTCGCTGGAGCCACTCCCGCCGGCGCCGGCACCCACATTGTCTTTGCCATAGACCACTTCTTCCGCCGCGCGCCCGGCGAGGAAGATCTTCACCTGGTCCATGATGTCGGCTTTTTTCACATCCACCCGTTCATTGTAAGACGCGACAAAGCCCAGCGTGCCATCAGGACGCGGAATAATCGAAACATACGAGATACTGGCGCCTTTGGTCGGACCCAACAGTTGCACGAGCGCATGGCCGGCCTCATGCACGGCGGTGCGGCGCACTTCATCCTCGGTCATGCGCGGCAGGCCGGTGGTGCCCAGCGGACGGCGCATGATTTCGGCGATCAGATCACCCTGGCCGAGCTTGCGCCCATCCTTGCGCGCCCGGCGCCGGGCGCCCCGCACGTAGAATTCCACATCGGCGCCCGTTTGGCCGAAGGTCAGACGCGCCAGTTCTTCCGTATCGATTGGATCTTCGACCTGATCTTTCACCCGCAATTTGCCGATGTGATACTCGTAGATTTTCGCCAGGCTCGGCACATTGGGCCGGCGCACGGCCACGGTCTGATCGAGGCGGCCGGCCCGTTTTAGGGCCGGGTCAATCTTGTTGGCCTCGTTGGTGGCGGCGATGACGATCACGCCTTCGCGCTCATGGAAGCCCTGCAGCTCCTCCAGCACGCAATTCACCACGGCGGTGGTGTAGTAATCGTTGCGCCCCTGATGATGCTGACGATTGCCGATCGAGTCGAACTCATCGATGAAGACGATGGTCGGTGCATAGCGGCGCGCCTCGGCGAAGAATTCGCGAATGGCCGCCAAGTGCGAATCAAGTGCGCCGGACGCCTGCCATTCGAGCGCCGACCCGGCGATGAAGCGGATGCCCGATTCCTGGGAAATGGACTTCGCCAGCATGGTTTTACCGGTGCCCGGAGGGCCCACCAGCAGCATGCCCCGGTCTACCTCGTTCCAATCGATATCGCCGGAGACAGCGGCACGAATGTCGGCCACCAGTTGCTCGGCCACTTCTTTGGCTTCGCCCAGGCCGTGGATCTCGCTGAGGTTCGGTGCGTTGGTCGCGGCCTTGCGCGCCAGGCGCCGTTCCACCCGTTCTTTCAGTTCCAGGACAGCTTTACGGCCGGAATAGCCGGCGGCCAGAACCTTTTCGAAATCGAAGGGCAGCAGGTAGCGCGTCCACGTGTCGAGATCATTCTCTTGCAGGGCTTCCGGCCCCAGAACATCGCGGAAGATATCATCGCGCACCGGCCCGACCATGGGCGGCAATGCCAGCTCCATGTCCATGTAGTTCTGGAACGCCAGCGGCACGGCCCGCGGGTTCGAGACCACCACAAGGCCAACATCGCGGCTCGTGACCAAATCTTTGATCAGCGCGCGGACGGATGTGCGGTCGAGCTCATAATCGCCGGCAAACAGCTGGTCATCATAGAACACGACCCGATCGGACGAATTGAACCGGCGCTGCTCGTAAGGCTCGTAGTAGGAATTGGCCGAAACGAAATCGAGGCCCAGCGTGTCAGAAATAAAGCGGCCCACATTCTCCGCAATCTCCCAATACTGGGTTTCAAACAGGACCAGCGGGCGCTTTTCGGACACGATTTGCAAGAAGGCGTCGAACGGATCGCCGCCCTGATCCTTGATCCGGCGCGCCAGATCGCCGGAATCATTGGCGGCGAAGTCCGCCACAGCCCGCCGGGTCAGGTGCTCGGCCAGGATCTGCGGCACGGTCTTGTGATGGTTCGCCGCCAAGATCGATCCTCCCTCCACCTTGATGAGTGGGCTGGCCTGGGTCTCCTCGGCGCGCACCAGGCGGCGCAAGGCATCGGAGCGTTCCAGAATGTCGCCGGTCAGAACCGGCTCGATCAGCCCGTCAAAGAGCGCCACCGGGCCGATCACCCCGTAATGCTCATCGGTCAGAAACTTCGCCAGGGCCGCATCGAAATTGTCGTGCAGATACACAGGCGCGCTGATGACCATCTCGTCATCGTAGTCCACATAGACGAGGGTGTAGGCGGCGAAATGGTCGCGGGACGGGACCGGAATCTCGTGCTCGGTCTCATACCAGAGACTGATGCCGTTTTCGGTCGCGGCCTCCACGGCGAATTCCAGGCTTTTATGGCCGCGCACATCGCCGAAGAAATCGCTGTTGTGATCGTGGCGTTGGTAGAAATCAGAGGCGATGCCCTCTTCGAAGGCCGCCACCCGCGTCATCATGTCCACCACGCCCAGGACCTGATCATCGGTTTGCCGGTAAACCCCGGCAAAGCCCACATTGGCGTGCTCGCCTGCGAGTTCAGAGAAGGCTTCAACAGCCCATTCGTTGAAATCGCTCGGGTCTTGGCCCGGACTGATGGCCGTCGAGCGCATCTCGGTCCGGCTCACCGTGTCTTGGTGATCGAGTGCGTAAAACAGCGCGATGAACCGATCCATGACCTCTCCCGTCTCCCGGCCATCCGGGCGCTCAGCCCACCGGACGGTCCCACCCTGGTGCCGCCATGCGGGTCGCACGGCGCAGCCAGTCGTCAAACACCACTGTACTCTACCAGAAACGGAACCCACCCCGCCCATTTCGAGACAAGTTTGGCCGATGCGGCGGGATCCCCGCAAGCCTTGACAGTGGTCAACTTTTCGCAGCTGCCGCATTTGCTCCCGTATTGTCGGACCCGTTTTCGCGCAGGAGGCGAAGTCAAGCCCTGAGCGGGTGTGTTAGGAGCGCCCTCGGCCAAGCGCGCCCACCCGAGTCGCCACGGCTTGTCGGATCCCGGCGCCCCACTCATCCCGCGCAAGATAGGCCCGGAAGGCCGCCTTGAAATCAAGCGCATCGACCGTGCGCTCAGGCGGGATGACAAAGGGCGCCAAGACACCGGGCACCAGGGACGCGAGATTGCGTTGGGCTAGAAACACGGCCTGGGACACGGCCGCGCCAAAGGTCTGGGCCTGGGCCAGAGGCGGTTCAGGATCCTGAGTCTCCTCCAATGAGACCGGGAGAAACGCGAACGACCGGCGCCCGAGAATGACGGGCAGAATGCGCCCATAGGCCTGCAGGTCGGCAACCAGGCCGGATATGGGCAGATGCGCCGCGAAGGAGCCGTCGATCAACACACGCCGGCGCAGGTCCGGATGAGGCTCCCCCACCGCCGGCTCCGGGCCATGGGGATGCAGGTCAGCGGGGCTCAACACCTCTTCCACCGAGCGGAAAATAACGGGGATCCCGGCGCTCACCTCAATGGCCCGGATGAGGGCGCGGCGCATTTCGTTCTTGTCATCGCCGCGCGCCAGGGCGGACAGCGCGATGCGCATATCGCTGGCGGAGAACTGAATGGGATAGGGCTCGCCGCTTGCCAGATCCGTGGTCATGATGATGAGGGGCCGGATGCGGTCCGGCTTCTGACCCGGCGCGCACTCGCGCAAAATCCCCACGATCAGCCGCCGCAGAGCGGCACCGGAGACATCTTCCTTGCGCAGGCGTTTCCAGGCACTGGCCAGTGCATAGCGCACAATGTCGGGCGGCGCGTGGCCGCGATCAGCCTCCAGCTCATCCTCTCCGGCCTGACCGTTGCGGGTGAAGAGCACCATGGCCACGCGCAGCCAGAGCGACCAGATCGCCGCCATGAACAGCAAGAGCGGCCAGGACAAGGGCGGCCAGAGCCCCAGCCCAGGCTCCGCGTCAGCAATCAGGATCCAGATCAGCGGGATCGTCTGGACCAGCAACAGCACACCACCGCCAATGAACAGCCAGCGCCCAGCGATGGACCAGATAATACGCATGAGGAAGGCCAGAAACGCCTGACGCGATGCCAGCGACAAAAAGGCTTGCCGTCCGGCGGGACGGCGGAGCACCTGCTTGACACAGCCGGCATCGATGCCCGCTGCGACCACGGCCGCCACAAGGGCACCAGCGGATGTGCCTGCGACCCGGGTGATGGTCATGGCGCCCGCCGCTTCTTGCTCTTGCAAGGCCTGAGCGGTTTCGAGCAGGGGCAGGAAATTCGCGCCACCGCCCTCAAAGGCAACCTGGAGCCGGGGTGCTGCGGCGGATGCCGGACTATCGGCCATGTCCATGGGTGCGGCGGTCTGGGACGAGGCGGCGTGGGATGATCCGCCGCGGGCCGCAGCAGTTCTGGACAAGGCTTTACGGTGAGGAGTGTCACGAAACGGTAAGTCATAAGGCGAGGCGGTGCGGGTGGGTGTCCGCGAATCCGCAAGAGCCATGCAGCATCCTTTCCCGTCGAGCAGTGAAGCTCACGGGCGAATACTACCCCTGATACACATTATGTGCCACACGCCATGATTGGTTGCATCAAGAATTCTGGCCGATGCGACCAGCGTTGCCTCAACTCAACCGATCGGACCCCATAGAGCGGGTCAGCAGTTCCAGCGCGCTGATGGCCTGATCCAGCCTGTCCAGAGCCTGCGGTAAATCCTGCGCCGTGGCGTCATTCACAGCCAAAATGGAGGCCACTTCCCCAAATGTCGCCCGTTGGGCCTTCAAGCGACTGAGCGTTTCGGCAATCAGACGCAGATCCTCGCGCACGCTCTCGTCGGCGGTGAAATCCAAATGCTTCAGGCGCAGGCCCGCCGCCACATGGCTGGCGGCGCTGATGAATTGACGGGTGACGGTGGTGCGGGCGGTGAGATGGCGTTTTACGGCGGCGGCCTGATCGGCCGGGGCCTCAAAATCGGCCTTGAGCACGGTCAGATATCGGCGCGCCTCTTCTGACAGGCCGCCGGCTTGCGCCATAGTCGCGGCGGGATCACTGGACGGGGACTCCGCCGACGGCATGCCGTCGACGAGGATATCAAACAGGGCGCCCATGGAGAGGCCGCTCTCATCTTCCGGTCCCCCCTGCCACGGGGTGCGCCGGGCGGCATCCGCTTGCACCCGCAGCTCCACCTGATCTGGGGCGAGGCCAATGGTCACGTCATCCGCGGGTTGGGAAAAACGCTCGATGTGACCGGCGGCACACCCGGCCGCCAAGGCGCCGGTCACCACCAGCGCGCTTGCGAGGGACATGACGCGGCGCCACCGGACGCGGCGCCACTGGACCATCAGGCCCGCAAGCGTCGAACCGGATCGCACGCCACCCGCGCCGTTGCCTGTGTGGCCGTGGCCGGGAAAGCCATCATTGGTCGTCCGCCCGGTTCGCTGGCGCGCAGTCATATGGCCCAATCCTCTTGGATCTCACGCGAAAGACAACATTTCCAAAGGCCAAGGTCTCACCGCGTGATCCGCTTGGCCCCATCATCACTCAGCCCGGTGGAGCGCAAGAACCGTGCCCTTGATATCAGTGTGCCCTTGATATCAGTGTGCCCTCGATATCAGTGTGCCCTTGATATCAGTGTGCCCGTGGCACGACCGTGCCCCGAGATAATCATGCCCCGGTCAGACACCATCCCAAGCGCCCGACCAACCATCCAAGACGGCCGACTGGCAATGCAGGTGGTGAGTATGCCCCTCCATGTCGCGTTTAAGGCTGGTGAGCCGTCGCGACACGCGGCGTATTGTGCCGGTGCGAAGGCGATTTGCCAATATTCAAATGTGTAAACACCCCAAGTGCGCCACGGTTTCTCCACAACGGGATGCCGGGGCCCCGTTCTGGTATAACCCGGCCACACGCTGTCACGACAAAAGGCCATGGGAGGGCCGCGCCTGTGACCACCGATTCCCGCCCGGGCGCGTCCGCGCCCTACGCTGATCATGATCTGTTGTGCCTGGAGCACCTGGAGCGGCGCCTGCAATGGCTGTCCTCCTGGACGATTCACAACGCCAATCACCGGCGCGACAGCCGCGACGGCCTGAAAGTCGGCGGCCATCAGGCCTCCTGTGCCTCCATGACCACCATCATGACGGCGCTTTACTTCCACGTCCTGAAGCCGGAAGACCGGATTTCAGTGAAACCTCACGCAAGCCCGGTTTTTCATGCGGTGCAGTATCTTCTGGGCCAGCAGACCCAGGACCAGCTCGACCGCTTCCGCGCCTTTGGCGGGGCCCAGTCCTACCCCTCTCGCACCAAAGATCGTGACGATGTGGACTTCTCCACGGGCTCGGTCGGCCTTGGGGTGGCGATCACGGCCTTTGCCGCACTGGTGCAAGACTATCTTGAGGGTCATGGCCTGCGCACGCCAGAAGACCGGGGGCGGATGATTTCGCTGCTCGGCGATGCGGAGCTGGACGAAGGCAATATCTACGAGGCGCTGTTGGAAGCGGCCAAGCACGATATCCGCAACACCTGGTGGATCGTGGACTATAACCGCCAGAGCCTGGATGCGGTGACG
The DNA here is from genome assembly GCA_964625525.1 of uncultured Alphaproteobacteria bacterium. GTDB lineage: Bacteria > Pseudomonadota > Alphaproteobacteria > JAJFIK01 > JAJFIK01 > CAZVEE01. The sequence goes on from CAZVEE010000020.1 coordinate 28,181, forward strand.
CCGGAGCATATGGGCCAGCGTATCACGGGCATGTTCGCGGCCGCGGGCTGGGAGGTCATGGTGCTGCGTTATGGCCGGCGCTTGCGCGCCGCCTTTGCCCAGACGGGCGGCGACACCCTGCGCCAATGGATCGAGGACTGCCCCAATGATCTTTATGCAGCACTGACTTTCGAAGGCGGAGCCGCCTGGCGCCGGGTGCTGACGGAAGACCTCAAGGACACGCCGATCCTCACCTGGATTGCGAGCCAAAGCGATGACGACCTGGCGGCACTGATGACCAATCTGGGCGGTCACTGCCTGCCCACGCTTCTCGACGCTTTCCATGGTATCGCCGATGACAAGCCACGCCTGATCCTGTGCTACACGATCAAGGGGTTGGGCCTGCCCTTTCAGGGGCACAAGGATAATCACGCCGGCCTCATGACCCCGACGCAGGTGGAGACCCTGCGCACTCAGATGGGGATTGCCGAAGGTGCGGAGTGGGAGCCGCTGGCGGGCCTGCCGGACACTGTGCGCACGCATGTGGCGGATTATCTCAAGGCCGTGCCCTTCGCCGCCCGCGCGCCCCGCCGCTTTGACGCCGCACCGGTGCCCGTGCCGGGCCGCGACGCTTTCCCCAACCAATTTCCCGACACCATCGCCACCCAGGCCGCATTCGGCCGTATCTTGAATGATATTGCTCGTGAGGACAGCCTGCTGGCGCGCCGCATTGTCACCACGTCCCCGGACGTGACCGTGTCCACCAATCTGGGCGCCTGGGTGAATGCGCGCGGGCGCTTTGCCAGCCGCGCCCGCGAAGACCTGTTCCGAAGCCGGAAAATCGCCTCGCCGCAACGCTGGCAGGCACAGCGGGATGGCCAGCACATCGAACTGGGCATTGCCGAGCATAATCTGTTCCTGCTCCTGGGTGCGCTGGGGCTGTCCCATTCCCTGTTCGGTGAGCGGCTGTTGCCGGTGGGCACGCTCTATGACCCCTTTATCGCACGGGGGCTCGATGCACTGAATTATGCAGTTTATCAGGATGCGCGGTTTCTGCTGGTGGCGACACCATCGGGCATCACGCTGGGGCCTGAAGGCGGCGCGCACCAGTCCATCAGCACGCCGCTCATCGGCATGGGGCAGCCGGGATTGACCTATTTCGAGCCGGCCTTCGCCGATGAGGTGGCGGTCATCATGCGCTGGGCTTTTGAGCATATGCAGGCACCGGATGGCGAGTCCGTCTATCTCCGGCTCTCCACCCGGGCGCTTCAGCAGCCCGCGCGCGCCATGGATGACGCCTTGGCCCAAGCCATTGTCGCGGGGGCGTACTGGCATGTGGCGCCAGGCGTGGGCGCACCGCTCGCACTCGTCTACACCGGCGCGGTGGCGCCGGAAGTGCTGGAGGCGTTCGAGACTTTGCGCGAAGATGTGCCCGATGCGGGCCTGCTGGCGGTCCCCTCGCCCGATCGTCTGTACCGGGATTGGCGGGCAAGCCTGGAGCAACCCTGGACGGGGTCCGGGCCCGCAATGAGCGTGATCGCGCGACTGCTCGCGCCCTTGGGCGCCCATGCGGGCCTCGTTACAGTGCAGGACGGCGCGCCGGCGGCGCTGTCCTGGCTCGGCTCGGTGCGGGGCCAGCGGCTGGTGCCGCTAGGGATTGAGCGGTTCGGCCAGGTGGGCGACCTGCCGGATCTCTATCGGGAATACCGCCTTGATGCCGAGGCCATTCTCGACGCCTGCGCCGGCGCGCTCAGCCGCTAGCGCCGGTCTGCGTGAAGGCTGGCGTTAAGGCCTCATCGCCCACCAAATCCACGAAGACCAAGCCGCTTTTGCGCAGATTGGCGGCCATATGCTTGCGATAGGCCGGCCGGGTGCACAGCAACACGATCAACGGCCGGCCGGCCGCATCCGCGCGGGACAACACAGGCCGGTCCATGAACCGTCCGCCCGGCGCCACATCGTCGATGATCACCGCCGGATCAAGACCGGGCACAAGCCCCGCCAGCGCCGCGCTGAACATGCCCGCGCCATAAAGCGCCACCGCCTGCCCTTGCGCATGGGCCAGCGCCAACGCCCGTTCCGCCCGGATCGCCACCCGGCGCCACCACAGTTCATGACCGCGATAGAACGCCCCCGCCTGTTCTGCTTCGCCGCTGAGATCGGGCGCCTCACGGCGCGGTGTGCCGGCCTGGGCCAGAACATGACAGGTGGAGACGCAATCCTCCATATGCAGAACATCAAAGCCCGCCTCTTCCAGCGCGGCGCGCAGCCGCGTCTGCGTGAACAGCGTCGCCAGATCCCAAATGCGCGGCGCCTCCACCGCATGTTCCAGGGTCACCACCTCAAAACTCACCAGCGCATTATCGCTACAGATGCCGCGCACCGCCGCCAGAGACGCCATCAAATCAGTGCAGTTCAGGACCTCATGGGCGATCACCACATCAAAGCGCTGCCCGGAAAACAATTGTGGATCGAAGAAGTCGCGAATGAAGCCCGGCCGACCCGAGGCTGGCGGCCAGTCATCGCTCAGCATGGGGCTCGGATCGACACCGATCACGCGCCAAGTCTGAAAGCGATGGGCGAAGCGGCGCGTCAAATGCCCTTCCCCACAACCGATTTCCAACATCGCGCCTTGGGGCTGGGTGCCGAAGCGCTCCCGGCACTGATCGAACAAAAAGGCTTCAACCACATGGCGCCGATGCAGCGCCGCGCCACCTTTCACGATCACGTCACTGCGCCGGCGGGCGGGCGCGTTGGCGCTTTCCCCATCGCCTTGCCGGAACAACCGGCGCAGCGCATCGCGCGGATCGAACACCGTGTCGACCAGGCCGCAAGCCGGGCACAGCACCCGCAGCGCGCTCGTGCCCTTGAGATGCACGCCCGTGCTCGTCACCAGGGGTGCCGTGGCCGCGTCGGCCGTGCCCAACACGCTCATCTCCCCTGTCCATCCGCATGCCCTACAGGCACGCGCCGCTTGGGCGCGCGCGCCTATCGGCACGTTCGCCTTGTCCGGTCCCGCCATGATCCCTTCACCTTTCACCGCTGACCACCGCCAGGACCCTATCAGCGCTCGCTTAACCACATCTTTAGCGCCCGGCCCCTTTCTGGTGTTGCAGGGGTGCACGCGTGGTGAACGGAGGATAAAGACGCGATGGCCCTGCCCGCACCCGGACTGAAACCGACTGTTTTCCCCGCACCGTCCTATACGGAGCATCCCGCGTTTCGCTCCTTTGCCCATGAAGCCGCGGACAGACAAGCGGAAGATGACGCGCATTCCCTGGACCGCTGGCGGGGCGATGCGCTGCTGCGCCCGGATCCGGATCCGGGCGAGTGGGGCGGCCTTTTCACCCGCCAATTGCGCACGCTGACCACTGCGCTGAGTGCTCGCCATCCGGACCCGGCCTATAGCCGTTTTCTCGCCAGCTTGAGCGAGCGGTTGAGCGCACTGGTGCGCGCCGCCTTTGCCGCGCGCGGGCATCAAAACCGATTTCGCCAGAATGGCTTAACCGGGGACGCCCAACACCAGCTTGAGGCGCTGCGCCGGCATGGCTTTGCGAGCGTACCGGCTGGTGGGATCAACCTCTGCCCTCCATCGGAGGCGTTACGCACCGCCCAATTTGAGGCGCTGAGCCGACATGCGCAGACTGGCGCGCCGCGCGTGCGCCTTGATCTCAGCGCCGATGATACGTTGATGGCGTGGCTGCGGGAGCAAGCAGACGCGTTATCCTTGCGCGCCACCGCCCGGGCTTATCGGGGCATGCCGCTGCATCTGACCGATGCCGCCCTGGAGCTTAGCTGTCCGCATGCCGATTGGTGGCGCGCGGTGCGCTACCCGGAAACCGGTACCGCACGCCCGGCCACGGCAGACCTTCATCACGACACGGACGTGACAACAGTCACGGGCCTGATCGCCATTGACACCCCTCCGCCTGAAAGCGGCGCCTTTGCCTATATTGCCGGCAGCCATGACTGGCCCCGGGCGCCGCTCTCTTTTCTCGCGGCCAAGGCGCTCGACCAACTCGGCGCCCATCCCTTCCTGGTCAATCCCGCGGCCCGGCCGCTCTTCATGCGCTTGCCGCGCACCCTGCGCCAGGTGGCCTCGCTCGGCGATGACTTGTGCGACGGTGGTTGGGAGGCAGTAGATGTTCTAGAGGCGGAACGCATCGTCGATTTTCAGAATACCCCATGCGTGCTCTATGATGGTGCCTTGGGTCTGCACCGGTCGCTGCCGAGCATGGGCGGCTTGCGTTGGTTGCTGGTGCTCCGCTTTCGAATGGCCGAGCACGCGGGGATCAGCCCCACACGGCCTTGACCGTTTCTGCACTGACCGGCGCCTCGATGCCGAGTGCCGCGCGCGCGCCGGTAGGCCACCGTTCCAGGTCCATCCCATACTGGGCATGCAGCACGAAAATCAGTGGCTCCAGCGCCAGGCTCATACAGGCCGCGAACGGATGGCCGCCATCCGGCGTGACCTTGTGAAAAGCGCGCCCCAGCGCGTCCAGATGCAGTGATACCGAGCCGATGGTCAAGAACTGGCCAGCATAAGGCAGACGCGCCCGCAGATCATATTTCAGGCGTGACGAGCGCTGAAACACCTGGTGCAACGTGCCCTGGGACCCGAAAACCGGATCGCTGCTCGCCTCGATGCGCAGCTCCAGGTCCAACGTCTCGGCAAAGACCACAAGATCATCGAGCCAGGTTTCCTTGGCGGCATTGACAAAGGCCTCACTGCCGCTGGCCATGATGCTCCGCACCGTGATGGCCTTCAGACCACCAGCAAGGCCCGTGGAACCGTCAGCTTCCGTGAACACTTTGCCAACGGTCGTATAAGCGACATCCGTGGCCCCGGCGAGCCCCACACTGACAAGTGCGGCGGTGGAACTGGGCATCGTCTGAAGCCCCAATCGAGCCGGGGCAAAGGTATGATCCAACGGCACCCGGCGATAAGGGTCTCCTTTACGCTGGGCCTTGGCAAACGCGCGGCGCGATCGATAATCGGGCCGCACTTCCGCACACAGAATGGTAGCCTGCGGAAAGGTGTGGAAGTGATGTGTGGCGCGGAACATCTCTACCGGCCAAAGGGGCGGCACATCGGCCTCATGCGCACCGTAGGCCGTGGCCAGGCCGGCAAACAGGGCATCAGCTTGACGCACCAGCGCCAGAAACGGCCCCGTAAAGGCATAAAGGCCGGGCGCGATGCGCACCACTTCGCCGCGCTCGGCCAGAACCGGTGTGGGATCCGGCGCCACGCCGCGCGCCGAACTGCGCTCGAAAATCAGATCTTCGTCCAGGGTCTCGGAGACATGGACTAAGCGGTCAAGAAGCTGTTGCAGATCGCGCGCCCGCGCGCCCTGGCCCGGCTCGCCTTCCAGCACTACCGACACCTGATCGGCGGTGAAGTCCACGCGCGCCGGCGAGAAACTTCGGTCGATGGCCTGGCGCAGATAGTCCACCGCATTTGCCGCGATCGGCGCTTTGACCGAAGCAGTTAGCACACGTTCGGCCTTAGCCATATGTCGCGCTCTTCTCATTGTGATCTGGGCTCGGAAAAACCATCGATCCCCCTCCCTTTCCAAACTCTTAAAGGCGGGCCGCCCAACCGGTTAACGCGATCCCTCAAATTGCACTGGTGGACGTAACCGGGTGGTGAGGCTGTCGCGCTACGGTCATGTCCATGACACAGGCAGTCTTCAGAGACCCCACGCGGGCGGAACTTCAGGCGGATGTGGCGGCCCAATTCGGCCGTCGGCGGGCCGTATTGTGCGGCTCGGCCGGATCTGCTCTCGCGCTGACTTTGGATGTCGGCGCTATCGGCCGGGGCAGCCATGTGCTGTGCCCGCCGTTCCTGCCGGCGCGCTGTGCGCTGGCCATTCGCGCCTCCGGCTTGACACCAGTCTTTTGCGACAGCGAAGCCGACACGCCGCATATGAGTGCCGAAGCAGCCCGCACGCGCATCGCCGAGCTGGCGCAGGCTGGTAAACGAGTGGGCATGCTGATTGCCGGCGACAGCTTCGGCCATGTGGCGGATCTGGCGCAACTGGAAGACACCGTCATGGGTGTTACGCGCCGGCCGCTGATGATCGAGGAGGCCGCGAGCGCCTATGGCGGGCACCGGTGCAGCGGCTCGCGCACCGTGCGCGCCGGCGCGCAAGGGGATGCCTCCATCATCGATCTGGGCCACAACGCCCTCATTGATGTGGGGGCAGGCGGAGCGATCCTGACCGATGACGATGCATTCGCCGCCGCCCTTGAAGATCATGTGACGGCGTTGACTCAAAATCCGGCTGCCGCCCTTGCGGCGCGGGATCGTCATATCACGCTGTTTCATCCGCGTCGGCTCGATTTGTTGGACTATGCGTTGGGGGCCGTGGGGCAACGGCTGGCAGCCCGGCGCCAGGCGGCGGCACGGCTGGCGGCCGTGCTTGCCGCCTGGCCGGGTCTTGTCCCCTCGCCGGCCCTGCGTGAAGGAGAGGCCCCGGCGCACCTGCTTGTGCAAAGCGCGGCCGGGGACCAATCAGCCCGCATCGCCGAGTTGCGTCAGGCCGGTTACCGGGCTGAAGCGGCCCTGCCCTGCCCCGGCGTGCCCATCGAGACCTTGCCTCAAGCAGCGGCCCTCGCCGCGCGCCTGATTACAGTGGCAGTCCCATATATGGATGATCCGGACTGGTAGGATCATCCGCTTAAGGACCGTGGTTCCACCGGCACATAGTCAAAGGCGGTGAACACGGGCGACTCATTCCACTGGGCGAGATATTCGCCATGGCTGGGCGAGAACACGGCCGTGTGATCGGCCGCTTGTTCCGGGTTCGCTCCGGCCTCGTCGGTTTCCTCAAACCGTGCCAGCGCCGTGCGCAACGGCGTTGGCCGCCCGCCATCCAGTGCCGGTAAAGCGCCCGGGTCATACCTCGAATGGGCGAGCACCGCTCCCACCATCCCCGGTCGGTCCGCCGCCAGATCCTCCTGGCGGGTGAAGGCCAGCCGTTCACCAAGACGGCGATGGGCCGCCAGCCAATCCTGCATCCACGCGATCAGCGCCGGATAGACCGTGCGCACCAGCCAGGAGAGCTGGGTCTCGCGCCGCTCGTCGGGAAACTCGAATGCCGCGACCCCAAGCTCCCGCGTGATTTGATGATGCAAGCCCGGGCTTTGCGCCGGACAGGACAGAGCCTCAAAGATCGCCGCCAGTGCATCGGCGGGATGGCGCACATGGACGGTCAGGCGCAGATCCGCTCGTGGGGCCAGAATAGCCAGGTTTTCCGCCGTGGCCGGGAACTGGTCCTGCGTCACCGCACAGCCCCCCAGCACCGTATCCAGCCAGCGCGGTACCAGCGCTCCCCCGGCCCAGCCACCCTTGGCGGTCCGCACACGGAAAGCGCCGAGTAGATGCGCCAGCATAGCGGCCGCATTGGGCCCATCGGCGCCGGGCATCGCGGTGAGATAGACCGGCCGGGTCAGCCCATGACTACGCAGTAAGCTGGCCCGTTCGGCGCATTTGGCCGTGAATGCCAAATGGCGGTCATAATCATAGGTGTCCAAGGTTTCGCCGGGACCGGCGGTCTTGAGACGATCAAGCCAGGAGGCTGCACTGGAGGTATCCCCCTGAAGCTCCCTGAGCTGAGCTTTGTAATAAATCAGACGATCCGGACGAATACTGATCCGGATCTTCCGGTCGAGCGCGTGTGACACGCCCGCGAGATCGGCGGCGCTCCAGGCACGGGGCGTCCCGATCAGGTCGGACAAAGCGATGTCCGCCTGGTTGGTTTGTGATGCGACCCTCATGGCGCCGACTTTGAAAGGCGACCGTTACCGAAGAGTAAACTCTCCGGGGCGGCGTTAACTCTATTGCACCGCGTCAGCCAGCCTGCCGCTCCGCGACCCCCGTCAGCGCTTCCATCAAAAGCGCCCGCCACAGGCGCGCCCGCACGGTCAGCATAGCCTCCATGGCGCCGATCATCTGCGTCTCATTGCCAGGCACCTCAATCAGGTCGGCGGCAATGCGCAGGAGCGCCTCCAGGCGCAGCGGTGCCTGCTCCAAGGCCACCGTGAACACCGTAAGCTGCTCCGGTACCAGATCCGTATGCTGATGCAATGCCTCGATCACGGGGTTGTAGAGGCCGGGCAATACCGCTTCGATGCCGAATGTCAGGGCGGCGATACCCGGCGCGGGATTGGGATCGGCGCATAGGCGCACGAGCCGGGATGCGCAGTCATGGCTCTCCCGCAAGACTGGCGTAGCACGGCGATAGGACGTGCCAATTCCGATCACCGCCTCGAAACTACGATAGAGATCTGCATACGGATGGGCTTGTGCCGTCCAGGACCCGGTCCCGTTCTGCGCCGCCAGATAGCGCTCCAGAATCGCCTTATGAGCCGGATCATCCAAATGGCGTATGATGGCGCGCACCGCCCTTGGGGCATGGCGGATCACATGCCCATACTGATACGCGAACTGGCGGAGACTCACTTCCGGATCAGGCAGCGAGCCGTCGGCCAGGCGCGTGAGATAGGGATGGCGCACCGCGTCATGGGCCTGTGCTTTGGCGATGAAATCCTGGATAAGGCTACGCGCCCTTGCCTGACCGTCCGTCATGCCGCACCGTCCTCTGGCTACCGCGACACCGGCTCATGCCGTCCGGCCGCGGATGATCGTTAACATGACGGAAGTGTAAGCGACACGGCTTTAACAGCGGGTAAGCTCGGCTCCGCGACAGCAACTCAAATGACAGGGAGACGGGGCAGGCATGATCGCCGAGATACTGGCCCTTCTGGCCGCGCCGCCAGGCACGGCGGCGACGTTCTTTCTGATTCTAAGCGCGCCGATCTTCGGCAGCTTTCTCGGCGTGGTGGCGACACGCCTGCCGGAGGAGCGCTCCGTGGTCACCGGGCGCTCGGCGTGTGACTCCTGCGGCACGCCGTTGGGTGTTGTTGAACTGGTGCCCATTGCCAGTTTCATCGCCTTGCGCGGACGCTGCCGCACCTGCGGGGCGCCTATTCCAGCGGACCTGCCCTTGATCGAGGCGCTGGCGCTTTTGGGCGCGGTGTGGACGCTGCTGGTCCAAGGCTCAACGGCGCCCTTGGGGACCGTGATCGCGACATTGGGGCTTGGCTACACGTTGCTGGCCCTGTCGGCCATTGATGTGCGCCATTTGATCTTGCCTGATGCGCTCACCCTGCCGTTGATCATTGCCGGACTGGTGGTGACGGGGCTGATTGCGCCAGATCGGTTGTCAGAGCATGGGATTGGGGCGCTGGTGGGCTTTGTGGCGCTGTGGGGCGTTGGTGCGATTTATCGCGTGCTGCGGGGGCGCGACGGCATCGGGTTGGGCGATGCCAAGCTGCTGGCGGCGGCGGGGGCATGGGTGGGCCCGTGGGGCTTGCCGTCGGTGCTGCTGATCGGCTCCATGGCGGGGTTGCTGGCGGCGCTGGTCTTGCGGGCGGCCGGGCGCGACGTGGATGGCTCCACGGCCATTCCTTTCGGACCCTTCTTGGCCCTCGGGATCTGGTTGACCTGGCTGCACGGCCCTGTGCAGTTCGACGGCCTCACCGATCTGCTGCTGTAAGACTTACGCGACGCGCGACCCGGAATAGCGGGCCAGGAAGCGGGTAATGCGCAGGACTTCCTCGCGCATGAACGGATCGGCGATCGCGGTAAAGGAATCCACCAGTTTCAGGGACTGGCCCAACAGGTCCGGTTCGTTCTGGCGGACCGCCGTTTCGCTCGGCACGGGCAATTCTCCGGCCTGGTGCTGCTCACGCGGCCAGAAAAACAGAGTGCTGAGCGGGCAATCGAACAGTTTGGCGACCCGGTGCAGCACCGCCGCGTCGGCAATGCGCTCACCGCGCTCGATCTCCAGCAGGTCCCCGACCGTGATGTTGAGGTCCGCGGCGGTCGCTTCCGGTGTCAGGCCATGGCTCTGGCGCAGATACCGCAGCTTTGCTCCCACCAACAGTCCCAGACGATAGTGTTCGGTCATGCGCTTCGCCACCCGCTTCTCTTCCACGGCGCCCAAAGCCCAGCTTTGAGCCCGGCCCCGCCGGCCAGACGCGAACCCTAGCAAGCCGCTCTGATCCTTTGGGAGAAATGTCACGCCATTCGCGACTTTAACCGCAGCATTTCGCGCAGCTATACGCCTGCGTTAGCACCCCCTTATGCGTTTTCTTCACTCTGTGGGTAATGCTCGAATTATACCCATGGGTTCTCCACAGAGCATGACAACGGGATGACATCCTTGCTGCCAGCACGCGTGCGAGATTTTTTTCCTTTCAGTCCTCGCATCGCCGTTCACGGGGTATACGACAGCGCCATAACACGTGGCAGGCACAAGCCTCACCGATTGGGCGAGCAGCCGCTTCGGCGGACACGCAGGCCCATCACCCCGCTCTCCTCCCCGTCATGGAGAAGGCGTCAGTTATGGAAATCACGCGGGTGAATGAAGGTGTCCGCGAACCAGGGCATGCGATGCTTGTCGATCACCGTCTTGATCCAATCGACGACCGCCCGCACCCGCGCCAGATCCCGTAGCCGCTGCTCGAAGACCAGCCAGAAATGGGCCTGGGCCTTATACTCATAGTCGAGCAGCACCAGGTCATTCTCGAAATTGGCGAAGTAGGACGGCAGCATCCCAATGCCCAGACCGGCCCGCACCGCTTCGACCAGCCCGCTGCTGGAATTGGTCACCAGCGCGATCTGCACGAGCTGCGCGATCGCCAGGATTTCCTTATCCCAGCGGTCCGTCTGATGGCGCTGATTGGTGTGATAAACATAGCGATGCGCCACAAGGTCATGCACCGTCCGCGGATAGCCGTAGAGCGCCAGATATTCCTTCGACGCGTAAGGCAGATGGTGCAGTGCCCCGAGCGGTAGGGACACATAATGCGGCGGCACCCGGTCATTGAAGCGGACGGCGATATGGGCGTTGCTCTGCTCGGCATCCATATCATCCGTGCCACAGACAAACTCCACACAGAGCATGGGATAGGCCCGCTGGAACTCCGGCAAGCGCGGCGCCAGCCAGTAGGTGAAGAGGCCGTCCGGCACCGCAACGCGCACCGTGCCTTCCACGGAGTCATCCCGCTGGCGCACCTTTCGTGTCAGTTCGCGTGCCGAAATCTGCATGAGCTGGGCGTGTTCCAGCACCATGTGCCCTTCGTCCGTCGGCGTCACACCCGTGGGCGAGCGGCGAAGCAATTGTGTTCCAAGGGATTTTTCCAAGCCGTCAATCCGGCGGCTGACGGTCGGCTGCGTGAGCATCAGCGCTTCGGCGGCCTTGGAAAAGCTGCCCAGATTACACACGGCGTGAAAAATCTTCAGGTCATCCCAGTTGGGCGCCTGCTCCGGGCTCAAGCTGTCGGCCAGCACTTCCAGTGAGCGCTGTTGGTCCGCCGATTTTCTCGCTTCGACCAGTTTTTCCTGCTCCACGGCCTATAGCCCCCATACGACGGTGCGCGAAGCGCGTTCGCGCCTTTGCTGTCACCCTTTATCCGGCTTGCACATAAGGCGTGGCGCCCGCGCCAGAGCCGGACTGATCTGCCGGACCGCTCTGCCGGTCCAGCCTGCCAATGCGATCCGCCACCCTTTGGCGCGTCGGATCGCCGGTCTCGGAGGATCCCAAAGGCACGCTGCGTGCTCTGGCCCCGAGACAGTGCCGGCCCCGGACGATCACCGGCACCGCGCCGAACGGAACGGCCATTTGTGTGCCCGGCCTTTGGGTTTTGGCCTTTTCAGGGCTGGCCTTCGTGACAGTCGTACCCGCTGCCTTTGTCCGTTGAGGAACTTCGTATCGCGCGTATTTCCACGGACAATTGCCCGGGGAGCGTGTCCATACCGGACACTTACATCAGATAGTAAGGGACTTCTTGCACCATGACTACCGGAAGCCTGTCTCTTCTTTCATCCCCCGCCCTCGCACAGTTGCAAATCCGCCCGGCCCACCTGCCGGACGTGACCCGGATCTTTGATTTGGCCCGCTCCCTGATTAGCAAGGATGTCGCGGCGCCCTCCATGCTGGAACGGATTTTCCGGCGCAACCGCTCCACCCTGCTCGTGGTCGACGAAACCATGGGCAGCGATACCGATTCCGCCACCACAGAGACAACGCCGGTGACCGGCTTCATCGCCACGCTGCCCTTGACGGCGGCGGGCGTGCGGGCGCTCTGGACGGGAACCTTTTCCGGGTGCGACGTGGATCCGGGCTGGATTGCGGGCGAGCAGGATACGCCCGAGGCCGTCTATATCTGGGGCCTCGCCGGAGAAACCCGCACGGCCAAGGCGGCCATCTGGAAATCCGCCCTGCACTTAGAGCGCGAGGCCTATCCAGGGGTGCCGTATTACGCCACGGCCGGGTCATCGATCGGTGAAACACTGCTCACGCGGCTTGGCTACCGACGCCTGAGCGACACGATCCCGTCTGTGCCCAAAGCCCTTTTCGCCCGCGACTCGCACATCGCGCACAGCGCGGCGGCGTAATGCGCCACCGTTTCGATCTGCACACGGACAGGGAGACAGACCATGCCGTCAGGCGCCGAGGGCGAGGCTGAACGCGCGACCTCTGATGAGGCCGCGCCCACGGCCGGACCGGGCCGCAACAGCCCGCGCTTTGACGTGCGCGTTGTGACCTCTATTGATGCCTTGATCCGGGCCTTTACAGTGCGCTCTCTGGTGTATCTATCGGATCAAGGGTGTCCGTATGATGAGGAGTTCGACGGCAACGACTTTGCCGGTCTGCATGTTCTCGCGGAACTGGACGGCGAGCCAATTGGCACCTTGCGTCTGCGCTTCTTCGCCGACTTCGCAAAGTTAGAGCGGGTGGCTTTACGCAAGGATTTCCGTCAGTCCACCTACGCTCGGCGGCTGATCCGTTACGGCCTGGAGATCTGCCGGCGCAAGGGCTACCGCCAGGTTTACGGCCACGCTCAGGTGCGCCTGTTGCGCTTTTGGCAGCGTTTCGGGTTCCGGGAAATGCCAGGGCGGGATCGCTTTGTCTTTTCAGATCATGAGTATACGGAAATTCTCTGTCCGCTTGACTCTCATCCCGACGCCCTGCATCTGGGCTCCGACCCCATGACCATGATCCGCCCGGAAGGCGAATGGGACCATGCCAGCGTGCTGGACCAGTCAACCTTACGCGGCGCCAGCAATCCAAACCAGGACCATAAGTGACAGACGACGTGTACCAATAAAAATGCAGTGTGAAGGGGAAGCATCTTGTTTCAGTCAATAGCAGAGGCCGGCGAGCGTCGCGCGGAAGCCCGGAACGGCCCGTTGATCATTCTTCAAGACATGCAACGGCACAGCCTGAACGCTCAGGCCCGGCGTGACGGGGGCGCACTCTATGCGCATCTGGACACCTGCCGAGCCGCGCTGCGTCTGGCGCGCCTGTCAGGCTGGCCAATCGGTCATGTCCTGGCCCGCGAGCCGGTGGCCGACTTCGATCCCACCGACATGGACTGGCGCCCCATTGAGGGGTTTGAGCCCCTGGGCCAGGACCGAATCTATTTCACGCAAGGCGGCTCGGCCTTCGACAACGCGCACTTTTCTGACCTGATGTGGGAGTGGCGTAACCATGACGTGCTGCTGCTTTCGGCTGGCGTAACCAAAAGTTGCTCAAAGACCCTTGCGGATGCTCGGATGAAGGGCATAAACTTGATTTGCATAAACGGTGAGGCGGTCCGCTTTGACGACGGGATCGACGCGGAAGATGGACTTGCGGCGCCCGAGACGGACGGCCCCTTCTTGGATGATCGCTCCGGCTTGGAGGCGCTGCCTGCGTCAGCCAATGCCGGCCGGTCCGCAGGCGCCCGCCGCCTGGGGCGGTATGCACCGGAGACAATAAGAACAGTCGGGGATACCATGTCTGCCGCCCGAGTCCTCAAGCGCTTCGCCCGAGACACACTGATCCTTCGTCTGGCGGGAGCGTGACGCATGACCACGCCGCCATCGCGCCCGCCCGAGCGGTCTCGTCAGGAGGCCATCATCGGTATGCGCAATTGTCTGGAATTTCTGCTGGAAGAAGCACGGGCGCTCAATCTGACCCTGCCGGTCTGGCTCTTGCGCATGGTGATCGCCGCGCTGGATGAAGAACTCGGCCCCCAAAGTCCAGGCCGGGCGGCGGGAGCACCCCCAGCCAAACCGCGCCCGGAGCAGTAGCCACTGGGCGCGGCACAAGCACGGTCAGGAACCGCGCCTAACGCTGATGAGAAACGTCAAGCCCCGCCTCGGCCGTCCAGGCCGTCAGGCGGCTGACAGCTTCGGTCACGGTGGCGGGCGCGCCCGCAAAGGAGAACCGCACGGTCCGGTCGCCGCCCTCATCGTCGAAATCAGCGCCAGGGGTGATGGCCACACCAGCCTCTTCCAACAGGCGTGCGCACAAAGTGCGCGATGTCATGCCAAAACCACTACAATCGGCATAAAGATAAAATGCTCCTTGCGCCGGCGATAGCCTGGTGAATCCGAGCGCCGGCAAGCGGTCGCGCAACAGAGCCCGGCTTTGAGCGTAGTCGCTCACCAGACCGTCATAATAGGCCCGAGCATCGGCGCCGAGGGCGGCTTGCGCCGCATGCTGGCCAAGTGTTGGCGGCGCCACGGTCAAGTTCTGCGCCAATCGCTCCACCGCGCGGGGCATGCCCTCTGGCAGCACCAGCCATCCAATACGCCAGCCCGCCATGCAGAAATATTTTGAGAAGCTGTTGACGATGATCGCGTCCGTGGCATGGGCCAGCATGGATGGCGCCCGACTGCCGGCGTAAACAATGCCCTGATAGATCTCGTCACTGATGATCCGCACGCCGTGGCAACGGGCCAGAGCCGCAAGGCGCGCCAGATCAGCATCACTGAGCACTGTGCCCGTCGGATTGGCGGGACTGGCGATGAGCAGCCCGTCGAGACCGGCAATCATTGCCGTCTCCAGGGCGTCCATATCAAGGCCATAGGCCCCGTCGCCCGCATCACCCGGTGTGCCGGATAAAATCACGGGTTCAAGCCCAAAAGCGCGCAGGATCGTGGGATAGGCCGGATAATAGGGCCTTACGAGCCCCACCCGCGCACCGGCCTCGAAGGCCGCGAGAAACGCCAAGGCGAAGGCACCGGACGAACCGGTCGTCACCGCCACGCGTGCAGGATCCACGTCGAGGCCGTGGGCTTGGCCATAATGGGCGGCGATGGCCTGGCGCAGACTTGGCACGCCCACTGCTTCTGTATATGCCACCCGCCCACTCGCCAGCACGCTCTGGGCGGCGGCGATGACGCTTGGTGCGGCCGGGGCGCTGGGTTGGCCAATCTCCATGTGAACGATGCTGCGCCCTTGGGCCTCAAGCGCATTGGCGCGCGCGAGAATATCCATGACGATGAAGGGCGGCACATCGGCTCTGCTGGCGGTCATGGCACCACCACTTTACGCGCCACTCCGTGGAAATGCGGATCAGGCGCTGCGACGCATGTGGGATAGCCCCCCCGGCAGGACAGGGCATGCGCTTGATTGCGCGCGTCTGCGCCATTGGCGTTCATGACCACGGTCATGTTCATGCCCGGCCCGCTCAGGCTTGCCAGCGCCGCCAGGGTCACGAGAGCAGGTGCCCGCCCCGCGCCTGCCCCGGCGCCAACGAAATGGACGGTGCCACTTTCTGGTTCAATGGCAATGACCGGCGACAGAAACGCCCCAGCCAAGCCCGAGGGCTGGCCGGCGCGCGGCGTCCGGGCATGCACGACCCCGTCCCGCGCTCCAACACTGCCTTCGCCGAAGGCCCCCCCCATGGTCAGGCCGCACGCCACCGCGTCTCCCTCGCCGCCAGCGATGATGAAGCTTGTGGATCCGGTATCGAAAGCAGCGGCCCGGCGCACGCCATACGCCGAAAGCGCGGCATTGGTGAGGCTCCGCAGATCGGTGGCCAGCAGCTCTGGATTATCCCGGCGCGTGGGCGCAATCGTGTCCACCTCGGCCCACAAATCCCGCATCAGGGCACCGGAGCCTGTGCGCTCGGCCGGGAGGAACACGGTGCGGGTGCGCCCGTCGACCCGTTCCGGCGTGGCCACGGCGGCGCGATAAAGTTGCAGATCCCGCGCCTGGACGGTGCCGCCCGCGAGGCTGATCCCCTCGACAAGAACATCTGCCGGCTGACGGGTGTAGAAACTCTCCGGCCCCAGCGCCCGAATCTGGCTGAGCAGCGCCCCAAGGGCCGGCTGCACCAAGAGCGCGCCCTCTTGCGGCGTGCCCGCCGCCCCCACCGAGAGCAGCGCCCGCAAATCCGGCGAGCGGTCGAACTGACGGCGGGCCAACGCTCCGCGCGCGGCCAGGACCGGGCTCACCCGGTGGCCATCCGCCGCCAGCCGTTCCGCTGGCGCCACCACCTGCGCCCAAGGCAATCGGCCCCAACGCTGATGCAAAAGCGCCAGACCCCGTAACAGCCCCGGCACGGCCACCGGCCCGTCGCTTTCCGGGACACGCGGCAGGAAATCGACACTGACGGCGAGCTTTTCCGAGCGATCATAGTAGAGACACACGCCACCACCGCCCAGAGCTGCCGCCCCTGGCTGCGTGACACTCAAGCTCAACGCCAGTGCCGCCGCTGCATCGGCCGGCGAGCCGCCGTTGAGCAGGACCACGCTGGCGCTGTCGACCGCGGCGACATCATTGGCGACCACGTAGCCCGCCGTGGCGCCGGACGGCAGATCAAGCGGGGTTGGGTCTTCCCCCCGGGCGATAAGGCCAAGGCCCGCACGCCCCGCGACCCCGCATCCCGCCACAAGTACACCCATCGCCGCGATCACGGCCATGGTCACGATCGCGCGAGACCGAACACCCCGCACCCAACGCCTTACTGAAGCCATGGAAACCATCATTCTGTCCGCTATATGCCCGGCGTGGCCGGTCTGATTGCCACATGACATATCAGACCCGGCAGGGCAACATGACGGTCGACAACCGGCGGAGGCGATGAAGGTGAGGGTTTTGAGGACGCACACGCACAACACCGGAGTATTCCCGTGGCGTCTGGGTGCCCTGCGGCGTGCCCTGGCGCTGGCCATGATGCTGGCGCTGGTGCTCGTCACCATGCCTCAACCGGCACAAGCACGCAGCATTTCCATCGTGCGCGACGCCGAGACCGAAAAGATGATCCGGGAGTATTCGGACCCGGTGCTGGTCGCGGCGGGCGTACAACCAGACAGCGTGCGCATTTATTTGGTCAATGATTCCTCGATCAACGCCTTTGTGACGGTTGGCCGGCGGATGTTCATCCATACCGGCTTGATCCTGGCCGCCGACACCCCGAATCAGATCATCGGCGTGATCGCCCACGAAACCGGCCATATCGCCGGCGGCCATGTGGCACGCATCGGCGAGGCGGCTCAGCAGGCGATGACACCCGCGCTGATCTCGATGGCGCTCGGCATCCTGGCGGCGGTCGCGGGGGCGCCAGAAGCGGGCCTGGCGCTGATCACCGGCGGCCAGCACATTGCGCAGCGCCAGATCCTGTCCTATAGCCGCACACAAGAGTCCGCCGCCGACCAAGCGGCCGTGACCTATCTGAACAGCATCGGCCAGAACCCGCGCGGGGTGATGGAGTTCTTCGGCAAGTTTCGCGACCAGGAAGTTCTGAGCGCCCGGCGCCAGGACCCCTTCGCACGCACGCACCCCCTGTCCTCCGACCGGATCGCGGCCCTGCGCAACCGTGTCGAGGAATCGCCGTACCGCGACCTGGAAGATAGCCCGGAAGACCGCTATCGCCTGTCCATGGTGCAAGCCAAGATCCAGGGCTTCCTGCAGGCACCCGCCGTGACCTTCCGCCGCTACCCGGCCGATGACGACAGCAACCAGGCGCGCTACGCCCGCACGGTCGCGCATTTCCGTCTGGGCGATGTGCAAGCGGCGCTGGATGAGGTGATGCCGCTGCTCGAAGCCGAGCCCGACAATCCCTATTTCCACGAATTGCACGGCCAGGTCCTGTTCGAGACAGGCCGTCCGGATGAAGCCGTGGTGCCCTATCGCCGGGCGTTGGAACTCGATCCGACGGAAGGCTTGTTCAAACTCATGTATGGCCAGGCCCTGCTGGCCATGGACGATGAGGGCCGGAACCCGGAGATCGCGCGCGAGGCGCAGATGTATCTCAAAGAGGCCTCGCGGTATGAAGGCGATAACTCTTTCGTCTGGCATCAACTCGCCATCGCCTATGCCCGGCTCGACAACGAGCCCATGGCAGATCTGTCCACCGCCGAGCGGTTCTATGTTGCCGGCAACTATGCGGGCGCGTATCGCTTTTCACGCCGGGCCCGCCTGGCGCTGCCCGCCGGTACGCCGGAGTGGAATCGGGCCAATGATATCTTGCAGTTTTCCGAAGCGCAGGCCCGCGACCGGCGCCGGCGCTGAGCCATCGTTTCAACACGAGGCCCACACCTGACGAAGGGACTAAAGGCCATGACCAGCAAAACCACCACCATCGCCGCGCTCGCCGCCGGTGCTCTCGTCGGCGCGGGCCTCACCGCCTTCGCTCTGCAAGGCACCAGCACCGCCACGGCCGACGTCGACCTGCCGCCGGGCTTTGCCGACCAAGTGCGCCAAGTCCTGGTGGACAACCCGGACATTGTGGTGGACGCGCTGACTGCTTATGAAAGCCAGATCGAAGCTCGTCAGCAGGAAGAACTGCGCTCGGCTCTGGCCGCCAATCTGGACCAGATCGCGGCAACGCCCGGCGTGCACATTATGGGCAATCCGGACGGTAAGCTGGTGATGGTCGAGTTCTTTGACTACCACTGCGGTTTCTGTAAAACCGCGCTGCCTGCACTGACGGAAATGGTCGAGAGCAACCCGGAGCTGGGTGTGGCCTTTATCGAGTTCCCAATCCTGGCGCCGGAATCAGAAGTGGCTGCCCGCGCGGCGCTCGCCGCCGGTGAACAGGACCGCTATGTGGAGATGCACACCGAAATGATGCTCTCCAACGGTCTTCTGACCAAGGAGCGGGTGTTGCAGATGGCGGGTGCGCTGGGCCTTGATGTGGCGCGGCTGGAAGCGGATATGGACTCGCCGAAGATCACCGGCTATCTGGACGCTCACATGGCGCTGGCTGACTCTTTGCGCATTGACGGCACACCGGCCTTCATCATCGGCGACGAGCCGGTGACTGGTTGGCGTGAAGACGCCATCCGGCAGCTGGTGGCGCAGAACACTCAATAAGCAGCGGATAGATTTTGCCGACCCAATGCGGGCTGCCTCGGCAGTCCGCATTTTCTTTGCTCACCCCTTTTTGAGCCGTTTCACTGAAAACCAGATCATTGAAACGGCTCTCGGTCTTTGGTTAAGACCGCTTTGCGGTCGGAAAACCGCGCACCCTTTTCCTGAAAGCGCTCTAAAAACCTCTGCCTTCGGAGGGTGGCCTGATAAGCCTAAGCCTTTGAAATCTTTGTAGTCGTTCGTAGCGAAACGTAGTCCAACGTTGCCAGAAAGAGCGGGTTTGAGCGCAGCAACGTTGCCAGGGCGTTGCCAATCGAGAATCGAACCTGAGTAAGTCTTGTTCAAACCCAATACGCTGTACCACGGATTCCCTGCACTGCATTCTTGAGGGCATTGTGCAACGCGAATATGCAACGGGTGAAGGGCGCAGAAACTCTAGCTTTTGGATTGTGTTGCATATATCGTGAGTTGTACAACAGGCGCTGGCATTCTAAATATAACGAGCTTTGCAGCGAAGTTATC
>CAZVEE010000021.1:0-46733 GCA_964625525.1 uncultured Alphaproteobacteria bacterium
CCGACTTCTGCTCTGCTTGTGGCCATCTTCCTGGAGGAGGCGGGCGTGCCTACTGGCGTGTTCAACCTGGTGTACGGTGACGGCCCCACCGTGGTGGCTGCCATCTCCGCGCATCCGGGCATCGACATGGTGTCCTTCACCGGCTCGACCCGCGCCGGTATCGAAGTCGCGCGTGCGGCTGCACCGACCGTTAAGCGCGTGGCGCAGGAACTGGGCGGCAAGTCGGCCAACATCATCCTGGATGACGCCGATTTCGAAAAGGCGGTGTCCCGCGACACCATCTCGGTCATGACCAATTCCGGCCAGTCTTGTAACGCGCCCACCCGCATGCTCGTGCCGCTCGACCGCATGGACGAGGCGGCCGCCATCGCCAAGGCAGCGGCCGAGAAAGTGGCCGTTGGTGATCCGCAGGCTGACGAGACCCGCATGGGCCCCGTCGTCTCCGAGACCCAGTGGGGCAAGATCCAAGATCTGATCGAAAAGGGCATCTCCGAGGGCGCCACACTCGTGACCGGCGGTACCGGCAAGCCGGAAGGGGTCAATCTGGGCTATTTCGTCCGCCCCACGGTCTTTGCCGATGTGACCAATGACATGATCATCGCGCGCGAAGAGATCTTCGGGCCGGTGCTCGCCATTATCGGCTACACGGATGATGCAGATGCGGTGCGCATTGCCAATGACACGGACTACGGCCTGTCCGGCTACGTCACCGGCGGTGATATCGATCGGGCGCGCGGTGTGGCCGAGCAATTGCGGGCCGGTAATGTCCATGTGAATGGCAGCGGCGCCGACTTCAAAGCGCCCTTTGGCGGCTACAAACAATCCGGCAATGGCCGCGAATGGGGCGTCTTCGGTTTCGAAGAGTTCCTGGAAGTCAAAGCCATCATGGGCTTCACCAAGCGCTGATTGACCCATCCCGGACAATAACCGGATAGTAAGAAGAGGGGCGCTCCACGAGCGCCCCTTTTTTAGGGCGTTGTTTCAATGATCTGGTCTTCATTGAAACGGCTTTAGTCACGGGTCTGGAAACAGCTTAACAGTGCCCGGCGTCCTGGCGCTTCGGCCCGCACGAACACTGGCGGTTGCCCCAGGGGCGCGGGCACGCTGTGCCGACCCGCCCCATAGGCCGTGCCGGACCAGCCATGGATCCAGCCGCCATCCGGCAGCACTGCTGTCACCTCATCCGTCTGCGGATCGAGCACTGGCACCACCATCAGATCAGACCCCAGCATGAACTGTTCATAATGCATCTGGTGAAAGGCTGGATCTCTTGGATAGTGCAGCATGGGATGGCGCACCAAAGGCCAGCCTTGCTCGGCCATATCTTGCGCCAGGGCGTCGCGATAGGGCGCAAGGCAGGCGAACAGCCCCGCCATATGGGCGAAATGGGTTAGTGTCTGCGCATCCGAATGGAACTGGTGATTGTTGTCCGGCTGATTGCCCTCATGGGTGCGGAAGGCGGGCGTGAAAGCGGTCAGTTCCGCCCAGCGCATGAACAGCTCTTTCGATCGGTGGTAGTTCCGAATCGGACTGGTGATGGTCGTGTAGCCACCAATATCCGCATGATTGAGCCCATAGCCGGAGATCCCGCTGCTCGTCAGTCCCGTGACGACCGTCTTCAGCCCGTCCATGGCATCCCAGGTCACCATTTGGTCCCCGAGCCAGAAAAATGCGGCATCTGCTTGCGCCCGCGCATAGCCCGCCCGGTGAAAGACAAAGGCCTCGTCAAGGGCCAGTTCCGTCAGGACATCTCGATTGAGCTGGGCCCAGAGATCTGGGTACTGATTGTGAAAGGCGGCCGGCGCATCTGGCCCGATCGGCATGGCCTCGCCGAAATCCGCCATCCAGCCGCTGGCGCCCACGCCCGCCACTTCCTCGCGGATCACCGCCTTGTACCACGCCACCGCCTCGGGATTGGCCAGATCGATCAGGGCGGCGGGGAAGGTGATGGTGAGCATGATCGGCTCGCCCGTTTCATCCGCAACCAGAAAGCCCAGCTCCTTGGCTTCCTGGAACAGGTTGCGCCGCTCGCCGCCTGCGGCGCTCACATCCACCAAAAACGGATTGACATAAGTCAGCACCCGGATGCCGTCCGCTTCCAAATCCGCCACCAATTGCTCCCAACCCGGATAGCGCTCCCGGTCGAGCGTCCAACTCCACCACAGCTGCTTGCCGAAATCGGTGACGCGCTGGCCCACCCAGTCTTGCAACCATACCGCCGCTATCGGCACACCCGCCTCTTGGGCCGCCGCAACACGGGCACGGACAATCTCGGTACCACCTTGCAGGCCCAGAATAGCCCCTTGTCCGGCCCAGACCGGGCCCGCCCGCATGCGCCCCATCGCGGCCGTATACTCAGAAATCACGTCAAGCGGTGTCGCGCCGCCCAGAAAGCCGCCTTCAAGCACAGGACTAAGCGCCGTGACCGTGAACCGCTCATCTGCTCGCAGATCGAAAATCGCTGGTTCATAGCGGCTCAGAAACAGGCCTGTGGCGTTCTGCGTCACCATCATCGGCACCGGCGCATAGCTGGTGTACCAGCTTCCGCCTGATCCGCTGTGCAGCAGGTCCGCGACGACACTGAGCGGTTGCAGGCCCCGGCCGATGCCTTGCTCCGTCACCAGAACAGGGAGGCGTTGACCCTTGAGATTGGCGAAACTGTATTGGGTCCCCAAGCCGAAAAAGCCCTCGTCGGCTGTGCTCGAGCCCATGAGGATCAGCCGGTTGGCACCGTCCCCCTCCAGCGCACCGGTGAAGGCCAGATGCCCGGTCGTCTTGGCCGCAAACCGCAGCGTATAGGGCACAGATCCATCGGTGCAGGCGAAGGTTCCGGTCAAAGTCAAACCATCGGCCGTGAGCGTTGCCGCCTCGATGGTTTGATCCGTACAGGTCTCGTGAATGAGATCATTGAGGCGCGTCATGCCGCGCCCTTGCGCATACTGGGCCGTGGCGCGCGCCGCGCCGGCGAAGCTCTCGCCCGGGCGAGAGGCGAAGACGGTTTGCCCGCCGACTCGCGTCACCTGAAACTGGGCCTCGGTCCCGCCCTGCAACTCCACTCGAAACCCGCCCAGCCGCCAGTCACCGGCAAGCCCATCGGCTAGGCTGAGCGTGCCCACCGGCACCGGGGCATAATAGGGCGGGCGCAACCACCACGCGGCCACGGCCGCCAGGAGCAGCATGATGCCGCCCATCCACAGGATCCAGCGGCGCATGCGTGTTCTCCTTCAAGGTCAGGCGGGCTGATTATCCATCCGCGCCAGATAGGCCTTGGCCCGCCCCATGGCCATCACCGGGAAATAATGTCGATAAAGATTATAGTTGATCATGAAGCCGCGCGACAACTCCGTGGACTGGTAGAGGTCCTCGTCCAGCCCATCGCGATTGAGATTGATCCGGGCGCCCAGGCCATAGCCGGGAAAGCCGGTGCCGGTGAATTCCGGTTCGTCCCAGGTGCCGTCCTGTTGGCGGCTCATAAGGTAATCAAGCCCGCGCCGGATCGCGTCTTCGTCCTGCGCCCGCTCCACCGCCAATAGGCCCATGAGCGCCCAGGCGGTTTGCGAGGCGGTCGACTTGCCCTTGCCTGCCAGGGAGGCGTCCATGTAAGAGCCGCAGGTCTCGCCCCAGCCCCCATCCTCATTTTGATAGTTGACGAGCCAGTCTGCCGCCTCGTGAATATACGGGTACTGCATATTCTCACCCAGCGCCTTCAGGGCCGGTAGGGCTGCGCCAGTGCCGTAAATGTAATTCACGCCCCAGCGGCCCCACCAACTGCCGTCGCGTTCTTGCTCACTGCGCAGAAAGGCAAAGCCGCGTGCCACCGCCATATGATCGCGGGTGTAACCAAGCGCCGCCAGCGCTTCCAGCACATGGGCGGTTACGTCCACGCTCGGCGGGTCCAGCGCCTCGCCGAAATCACAGAACGGGATTTTGGTCAGGAGTGTGCGGTCATTGTCCTTGTCAAAGGCGCCCCAGCCGCCATTCTCCGATTGCATGGCCAAGGTCCACGCCACCGCCCGGTCAATGGCTTCCGGCAGGCCGTTATCTTTCCAATAGGGATCATCTTTGTACGGGGCCAGAACGATCAGGGCGACGGCGGTATCATCCAGGTCCGGATAACACGCGTTTTCATACTCAAAGGCCCAGCCACCCGGTTCCACATCCGGCAACTTCATGGACCAGTCGCCCTTGGTCCGCACTTCATTGGCCAACAGCCAGGCAATGGCCTTATCCACCTGCGCCCGGTGCTCTGCGTCTTTTTCCGTGTCCTGAAGCGATAACAGCGTCAGCACCGTGTCCCACACAGGCGACACGCTGGCCTGAATATAGGTGGCGCCATTTTTCTCATAGGCCCAGCGCGGGTCTTCAAGCGCCGCGAGCCCGCGCGCCATGACCGGATGAGACAGCGGATAGCCCTCATTGTGGATGGCCATCAGGCCATAGATCCAGGGTGGCTGGATCCCGCCCCACACGCCATCCGCATCTTGGTGCTTGATGATCCATTCCAGGCTGCGGGCGATCGAGGCCTCGCGCCCCGGTGTCGCGCCCCAATCTTGCAAACGGTGCAGGATCCGGTCTGCACTGAGGAAAAACCACTCCCAGGTGAACCGCTTTGGGTCTTTCGGATAGGAGAAGTCGAACCGGTCCCGTCCGTCCGGGAATAATTCATCAAGCGTGGCATTCCCTGGCAGCGGTCGCACCGGCCGGCGGGCGCTCAATACGGCAATGGGCATGAGCGTGGCGCGCGCCCATTGCGCGAAGTTGTAAATGGAGAAGGGAAACCAAAGGGGAAAGCGGATCACTTCGGGTGGAATATTGGGCGTATGCTCCCACGGCCACACGCCGATCAGCGCCAACCAATATTTCGTGAACACTCGCACATGGCGCAGACCTCCGCGCGCCAGAATCCAGTCGCGCGCCCGCACCAATCGCTCGTCATCCATCGCAAAGCCAGCGCAGCGCAGCGCCGCATAGCATTCCACCGTGGTGTTGATGTCGCCGGCGGGCGCGTCGTGATAGATGCCCCAGGAGCCGTCCGCACGCTGCTCATTCAGCAATGACTGGACGAGCCCGGACCATTGCGCATGATCCCGCAAGTTCAGGAAATGCAGCGCCAGGATCCACTGCGCTTCCATGCAGGAATTGGACTGAAGCTTACCAACCCAAAAGCCCTGGTCACTTTGGCGTGTCATGGACCACGCCACGCCGCCGCCGATGGCGGTGTCCAGCTTGGCGGCTAGAGCCCGTCGATCCGTTGCCGGGGTTACAAATGCGTCGCTCACGGTTTGGTTCCCGCTGCCGTTGATGGGTGTTCGCCGTGGGTAAAGCCTGCGGCGGCAAAAATCAATCGGCGACCGGATCCGGCGCGATCACGCCAGTGTGGCCTTGACCCCCGGCGGCAACCCCCGACGGGCCGGGTTGGCGGCGAAACAGTCGCGCAGTGCCACGCCCAACTGGGAGAAGACGGCCTGCCAGTCTGCCTCCGGCGTGTCCAGGCGACGCAGATGCACCATCAGGCTGCACCCCATGCCCACGCACAGGCCGTCGAGAAAATCATCGAGATCTTCGCTGCGCAGATCACCCAGCACCGTGTGTCCGAAAATCAGCTTCCGGCGCATCTCATGACGATCTATGGCGAAGGGGGCGAGATAGAAGAACTTCCGGCCCTCCACGCTGATACCCACTTGCGGTGAGTCGTTGGTGAAATCCTCTGCCGTCTGAAGGCTGCTGCCCGCGCCGTTCACGCCGTCCGTCTCCATGCGCTGGACCAGGATGTCGAGCAGCGCCCGGCCCAGAATGATGCCCGTATCCTCCAGCACCACATGGCTTGACGACAGCTTCGTGGCGCGGAACGTCAGATCAAGGCTCAAACCCGCCTTCTGGGCGATGGCGTCCAACAGGCGGGGCAGGGCATCAACGCTGATGGACGGTGCTACATCCACATCCACGGTCACGGCGGGCGTGTTGCTGAACCGCACTTTCAGGCGGGTTTCGCTTTCCGCGGTTAGGCGCGCCACCTCCGCATGAGTGGTCGAGACGCTTTCAGTAACAAGCGAGCCTTCGCCTTGCGCATAGCTGCGGCTGGAGCCCGTATCGGGCTCGGCTGCGGGGGCGGGCGCCTCACCCTGATGGGGATAGAGGCGCGACAATGCGATGCCCAGGGCCCGGAACACGCCTTCCCAGGTATGGTGCGGGTCTTCGAACGTGCAGATCCGCACGTCGATCCGCGCTGGGATGGCGGCGGCAAGGCCCTCAAGCAGCGCCGTCAGTGGTGCCCCCGAGGTGATCTGTTCACAGCGCGAGGTCAGGACCAGATCTCGGTCTAAGGTCGCGACCGTTTCCAGCGTGACGCCCGGCGCGGCATCCAGATCAACCGCCACTTCCGCGCTGCCATCATCGATCATGCCGAGCGCGGCCGTGCGCCGGGCCTGTGCGGGCAGGGCGCCGATGGCGGCGCCCACGGTCCGCCCCAGATCTTGCCAATCCGTGTTCGGCCAATCGAGCGTGATGCCGGTGCCCAGGCGCCAGGCAATATGCTCGATCATATGGCTGACGAAATCATTCGGGCTGTGAATGCGCTTTTCGCGCACCGCGCCTGGATGCAAGGCGACCTGCGGGGCGGTGAAGGCTGTGTAAATCACATGCGCCACGCCCGCCGCTTCATGCTCCGAAACGCTCGCAGCGCCCGTGGCGACAGCGATCACAGAGGCGCCCGCGTCGCGTCCGGCCCGGGCGCCCGGGATGGCATCTTCGACCACCACGCACTGTGCCGGCGCCACGCCCAGCACTTTCGCGCCGTAGAGGTAAGGGTCCGGCGCAGGTTTCTTGCGCACCCCCTCAATGTCATTCCCGACAATGGCGTCAAAGGCATCGCGAATGCCACTCCGGGTCAGCGCCCCTTCGATGATTGGCGTGACATTGTTGGACACCACCGCCAGTTTCAATCCGGCCGCCCGCGCCGCCGCGAGCACCTCTGGCACATTGGGGTTCAGCGGATAGACCTCGCTTTCCCGGCGCAGATCGTATTCGGACAACAGGTCCGCCATCTCCTCCGATGACAGTGACACGCCCGCCGCCTCCGCTAGAAACGGCCAGAAGTCCTCACTGCTCAGATGAAACCCTTTGCGGATTGTCGCCGGGGTCAGGGTGACCGCCCGCCCCGCCCGTGCGCTCAGCAGCGGCTCGCAAATACGCAGGTCCAGGGCCAGTGAATCGATCAGGACACCATCCATATCCCACAGCATGGCCTGGGTGCCGGTGGGCAGGCGCAAATAGGTCAGGTCGATCATGGCGGGCCGTATCCTTATGGAAAAAGCGGGGGGCGGGGGCGGGTCAGGTCAGGAGGGTGTGTGCGCCAGACGGTGACGCAGGGCCGCCGCATGGGACGGGAAGCCCTCATAATCTGCCATCACCAGGGCGGGTTTGGCGACACTGTCAAAGCCCGCCTGCGTGATATAGCCGATGGAGCTGCGCTTCATAAAATCATGAATGGTCAGGCAGGAGGCCGTGCGCGCATGCCCGCCGGTGGGCAGGATGGCATTCACACCCAGGCTGAAATTCCCGATGGTGATGGGCGCGTGCGGCCCCAGGAGGATTTCCCCCGCATGTTTCAGCTTGCTGAGGACCGCCATGGGTTCAGCCGTCAGGACTTCAAGGTGCTCCGGTGCAAACAGATTGACAAATTCGATGGTCTCGTCCAGTGAGCGGGTGCGGATCGCCGCCCCATAAGTGGAGAAGACAGAGCGGATGAACCCTTGTCGTTGCTCCGGTAACTGGTCAACCAGATCATCGAGCCGTTCGGCCACCGCCGCGATCAGTGCGGCCGAATGCGTTACCAGCAGCGCCGTGGAATCCGGCCCGTGCTCCGCTTCAATAAGGAGGTCGCGCGCCGTAATGTCCGGATCGGCCGTTTCGTCACACAGGATCACTGACTCGCTCGGGCCCGCCGGAATACCGGGATTGATCCGGTCCGAGAGCAAACGCTTGGCCGCCGTCACATATTGATTGCCCGGGCCCAGAACTTTATCCGCTTTCGGAACACTATCCGTACCAAAGGCCAGTGCCGCGATGGCCTGGGCCCCGCCCACGCGATAGATCTCGTCATGGCCCGCCAGCGATGCGGCAAAGACCGTGGCCGCATCCACACCGCCATCCGGCGTGGGCGGGGTCACGATCACCGGGCGCGGCACGCCGGCCACTGCTGCGGGAATGCCCAGCATCAGCGCCACGGACGGGAACGCCCCTTTACCGCGCGGCACATAAAGCGCCACCGTATCGATGGGGGTGATCTTCTCGCCCGCGAAGACGCCGGGATGAATTTCCTCGAACCAGAGGCTGTTGGGCAATTGCGCCTCGTGAAACGTGCGAATATTGCGGGCGCAGGCTTCCATGGCCTCTTTCAGCGCCGGATCGAGCCCGGCAATGGCCGCGTCGCGTTCCGCGTCGGTCAAACGCAGCGGCCGGTCCCCCAAATCAACCTTGTCGAACGCGGCCGTATAGCGGTAAAGGGCGGGGTCCCCTTCGGCGCGGACACCATCCACAATGGCTTCTACGGCGGGGCGAATGCTGCTGATATCGGTTTCTGATCGGCGCAGAATGCGTTCAATGGCGGGTGTGACCGCGCCGGTATACTCGATGACGGGAAGATCCATAATGCGTCCTTGGCGGGTGAAACGGCGCCTCGGTGGGCGCATCAGACCGTATAACTAGCATCCGTGACGCGTTCCTCAAGCCGCAAGCGGCCGGAGGGGCGGGCGTCGCGGCGGGAGGCAAGGCATGGCAGTAGGGTCTAAATCAGTCGAAACCACCACAACAGGACCCCTCGCGGGTCTTACGGTGCTGGATCTCAGTCGCGTGTTGGCCGGCCCCTGGTGCACGCAGATCCTGGCTGATATGGGCGCCGAGGTCATCAAGATCGAGCGGCCCGAACGCGGTGACGACACCCGTCATTGGGGCCCGCCTTTTGTGACGCACCAGGACGGCACAAAGGGGGACGCGGCCTATTATCACGCCATCAACCGCAACAAGAAATCTGTCTGTCTTGATCTCCATTCTGCCGAGGGGCAGGAGGCGGTGCGTCGTCTGGCCGCCCGCGCCGATATCGTGGTCGAGAACTTTAAGACCGGCGCGCTTGCCCGTCTTGGCCTTGATGATACGGCGCTGCGCGCGATCAATCCGCGTCTGATCTACTGCTCAATCACCGGGTTCGGTCATACTGGTCCCTACAAGGATCGTCCGGGCTATGATCTTCTTCTGCAAGCCATGGGCGGTATGATGAGCGTGACGGGTGATCCCGACACCATTCCCGGTGGTCATCCGACCAAGGTAGGGGTGCCCATTAGCGATCTCACCACAGGTTTGTACGCAACGGTCGCCATTCTTGGCGCGCTTCAACATCGCCACCGGACCGGCGAGGGACAGCATATCGACTTGGCATTGCTCGACGTGACCATCAGCATGCTGGGTAATCATACCGCAAGCTATCTCTCCGGTGGAGTGGTGCCACAGCGCCAAGGCAATGCCCATATGAATGTGGTGCCGTATCAGGACTTTCCCACCGCCGACGGGCATATGATCCTGGCCATCGGTAATGATGGCCAGTTCGAACGGTTCTGCCGCGTGGCAGGCTGTGAAGATCTCTGGGCAGACGAAACCATGCGCACCAACGAGGGGCGCATTGCCGGTCGTGACCGCCTCATCCCGCGCATGGCGGAGGCAACCCGTGCGCGCACCACCGCCGCATGGATCGCGCTTTTAGAGGAAAACGGCGTGCCGTGCGGTCCCATCAATACCGTCGCTGACGCGCTGAATGATCCGCAGACAGAGGCCCGCGGCACACGGGTCCGCTTGCCCCATAGCGGCGCGGGGGAATTAGACCTGGTGGCCAATCCCATCCGCTATGCCGCCTCGCCCTGTCGCTACACCCACGCCTCGCCCCTGTTGGGCGAGCATACGCAAGAGGTCCTGGACAGCCTTGGTCTTGGGGCCGGGAAACCTCAGGCGCCGTCCGCGTCCTGAGTGCTCCAGAATGGGGCCCGCAATTCCCGCTTCAACGCCTTGCCCGAGCCGGTGCGCGGGATTTCCTCGATGAAGGAAATGGAGCGGGGGACTTTATAACCGGCCATATGCTCGCGCGCATGAGCCTGGATCTGCTCGGCGCCGAGGCCACTGCCCGGGCGGACCACCACAACCGCGTGCACTGCCTCGCCCCATTCCTCATCCGGAATACCGAATACGGCCACATCCATGATATCGGGGTGGTGTTCCAGCACGTCTTCAATCTCTGCCGGGTAGATGTTCACGCCCCCGGAAATGATCATGTCCTTCTTCCGGTCACAGATGTAAATGAAGCCCTCTTCGTCGAAATAGGCGATGTCCCCCACCGTGTGCAGATCATCGCGGTGTTCCTCTTGGAATTTTTCTTCCGCCTTGTAATAGGTTTCGAATGTACTGGAGCTGCGCACGAACAATTCGCCCGGCGTATGCGGCGTGGTGATTTCCTGGCCCTGCTCGTCGAACAAGACAATATCCACCCCCGGTGCCGGCCGTCCGCAGGAGCCGGGCTTGGTGAGCTGGAACTCTGGGCGCAGCAGCGTGTTGACGCCCAACTCGGTGGAGCCATACACCTCGTACAGGGAGTTTGTCGGGAAGCGCGACAGATAGAGCTTTTTCAGTGCGAACGACCAAGGTGCCGCATTGGCAATCATGATCCGCATGCTGCTGACATCATATTTGAAGAAACTGGCGTCGGCGAGCTGGCAGATCCGGCGAATGGGGGTCGGCGCGGCGAAGGTGCTCGTGACCTTATGTGCATCCACCAGCCGCAGCCAGTCTTCGGCATCGAATTTGCGCTGGATCACCGCCGTATTGCCCAGCATATGCGAGATTGCCAGAAACCCGCCGGGTCCGGAATGATATAGTGGTCCAGTGGTCAGATACACATCGTCATTGGTATAGCCGATATCCATGATCAGGGCCCCCAGCGCCGTGGGGTCACCCACACGCGGGCGCACGGCGCCTTTCGGTTTGCCGGTGGTGCCGGAGGTGTAGATCATGGTCGCACCGCGCTCTTCCGGCGGGGCTTCGGCTTCGGGCGGGGTCGTCGGTGCGGCGGCCAGCGCCGCGTCCGCGCTCACCATGCTCGCGCCTGCCGGCCCGTCATAGACGAGGATCGCTTTAACTTTCGGTGTCCGCGGGCGGATGGTCTCGAACAGCGAGGCCAACTCCGCGTCCACAAAGACCAGTTCCGTATCCGAGTTGTCCACCACATAGGCCGCTTCATCCGGTGTCAGCCGATAATTCAGCGGCACCGAGACCGCCCCGATTTTGCGTGCGGCGTGACCAAAGGCAACAATCCAGGCGGAATTGTAGCCGCAGCACATGATCTTGGTCCCATGGCGGGCACCATGGGCGCGCAGGACATGGCCCAGTCGATTGGCGTTGGCTTCCAGGTCGGCAAAGCGCCAGGTCAGGACCTGCCCATCCGGACGATCATCAATAATGGCCGCTTTCGGTCCCATCGCGGCAGCTAGCAAAGTCAGTGGATCGGCATTGGCGTCCGGTTCGGTCATAAAATCCTCCCTGATGTGATTATGGACTCTCTTTCTCGTCAGTGTTGCGCCCTTCTTGGGGGGCGTCAATGCATACACGGCGCCGGGGTCATAGGCCCTTCAGCCAGTCGAGCAGTTTCTGCGTCACCGCGTCGGGGCGCTCCTGCTGGGTCCAGTGGCCGCAATCCTCCAGCAACACCGTATCGCGCAGATCCGGCACGCTCGCGCGCATGGGCGCCAGAGGGTCCACGCCCGGCACCATGCGCAAGACCAGATCCCGGGTGCCGCCAATGTAAAGGGCCGGCTGGGAGATCAGCCGTTCCCGGAACGGACTGAGGAAGGCATGGTCGCGTCGGTGATTGCGATACCGGTTCAATGGCCCGCGAAAGCCGGACTGGACAAACTCGCCCGTGTAGTAGTCAAGATCTGCCGGCGTCAGCCAAGCGGGAAACGGATCAGGATCGGGCAGACGGTCGAGCAGCCGTGCCCCATGGGGCTTATCCTTGGGCCAGGTACCGTCCGGTGCATCGCCGCTAATGGCATAGAGAAATTTGCGCAAAGCCATGCGCGGATCGGCTTCCAGCTCCGCTTCCGCGACACCTTCGTCTTGGAAATAGACCTGATAGAAGAAGCGCCCCTTTTGCGTGAACAGCGCATCAACGATGTCGATGAACGAGGTAGACCCGGCTGGCGTGTAGGGTACGGATAATCCGGCAACGGCGCGAATTGTGCCTGGATAGAGCAGGGCCGTGTTCCACACAATGGGCGCCCCCCAGTCGTGGCCGATCAGAATGGCTTCGCCCCCGCCCAGCGCATCGGCCAGGCCCGCAATGTCCGCGGTGAGTGTCTCCATGTCATAGGCCTCGACCGGGTGGGGCTTGTCGCTACCGCCATAGCCACGCACGTCGATGGCCACGGCCCGGAAGCCGGCCTCGGCAATAGGGCCGATCTGATGGCGCCAGGAATACCAGGACTCCGGAAACCCGTGCACCATGAGCACCAGCGGCCCTGTCCCGGCACTTGCGGCGCGAATGCGGATACCGTTGGTTTCGACCAGGATGAAGTCAGGCTGCATAGGGCTCACCATGTATCGATGAAGGGGCGTTTCTTTCCGGTGCGGGGCGGGACAGAGGGCACACTGCGCAGGCCTCGCAGCACCCAGGCGCGGGTTTCCATGGGATCGATGACCGCGTCGATCTCCAGATAGCTTGCCATATTGGTGGCTTTGCCGATCTCGTAATGGCGCGCCACCAGCTGTTCAAACAGCGCCTGTTGGGCCGCCGCATCGCCCGCCTCCTCCAGTTCCCGGCGATAGCCGAGCCGCACGGCGCCTTCCAGGCCCATGCCGCCGAATTCGCCGCTCGGCCAGGCAATGGTGAACACGCTTTCATGGAACCCGCCACCGGTCATGGTTTGCGCGCCCAGGCCATACCCCTTGCGCAGGACAATCGCGAAAATGGGAATGGTCACACTCGCCGCCGTTACGAACAGCCGCGCCGCGTGGCGCACGAGGGCTGTTTTCTCCGCGTCCGGACCGACCATGATGCCCGGCGTATCGCACAGCGACACGACCGGCAGGTCAAAGGCGTCGCACAGTTGCAGGAATCGCGCGGCCTTATCAGCACCGTCGCTGTCAATGGCCCCGGCCAAATGCTGCGGATTGTTCGCCATCAGGCCGAAGGGGCGGCCCTCGATGCGGATCAGTGCCGTGATCATCCCGACCGCGAAATGGGGCCGCAGTTCCAGCACCGAGCCCTCATCGGCCAGGGTCGTGATCAGTGTTCGAATGTCGTAAACCCGCAGGCGGTTTTCCGGAATGGCATGACGTAACAGCCTCTGGTCTGCACACGTCCAATCCGCGATGGGGCCTTGGAAATAGCTAAGAGCCTGCTTGGCCGTGGCGACGGCGTCCGCCTCGTCTGCGACCGCTACATCGACCACGCCGTTGCGGGTCTGCATGTCAATGGGGCCGACCTCCTCGGGCCGGAATACGCCCAGGCCCCCGCCTTCGATCATGGCCGGCCCGCCCATGCCGATGGTGCTGTTCTGTGTGGCAATGGCGATGTCGGAACAGCCGAAGAGGGCTGCGTTACCGGCAAAACAGCGCCCCGAGGCAATGGCGATGCGTGGTGCGAGGCCGCTCAGGCGGGCATAGCTCGCAAAGCTCGGAACGTCGAGCCCCGCCACCGTATTGGCGTCCGTGTCGCCGGGCCGCCCGCCGCCGCCTTCGGTGAAGAACACCACGGGTGCACGCCAGTCTTCGGCGAGATGCAAAAGCCGGTCGGTCTTTTTGTGGTTGAAATAGCCTTGCGTGCCCGCCAGCACGGTATAGTCATAAGACAGCACCATGGCCCGCGCCACATCATCGCTAAACTGAGCACCATTGATGCGGCCAAAGCCGCCGATGAGGCCATCGGCGGGCGTGCGTTCAATCAGGTCCTGCACATCGCGTCGGCGCCGTTGGGCCGCCACGGCGAGGGCGCCGTATTCGATGAAACTGCCCGGGTCACACAGATCGGCGATGTTTTCGCGGGCCGTGCGCCCGCCGGTCTTGCGCCGTTTGGCCACGGCCTCCGCTCGGGTCTCATCCAGGCCATAGGCATGGCGCTCGCGCACATGGGCAAGGTCGGCGCGGATGTGATCGGGGTCGAGGTGCTGGGTCTGTGCCGCCGTGTCAGGGGCAACGTCCGCCGCCTCAATGAACGCCAGCGGCGCGCCTTCCTCTATGGTGGCGCCCGGCACGGCAATCAGAGAGCGGATGATCCCGCTCACCGGAGCGGTGATCACATGCTCCATCTTCATGGCTTCCAGGATCGCCAGCGGTTCGCCCGCGCGCACGGTTGCGCCGGTATCCACGTCGAAACTGGCCAGGGTCCCCTGCATCGGGGCCCGCACGGCCTCGGTGCCGGCGGGTGCGGCCACCGCTTGTGGCATGTCCGACTGCGGGGCGGGGGAGGTCTGAAAGAAGCCGTCCATCCCGGCCAGGGTCGCCGCTGCGCTGATCAAGCCCGCAGCCTCTTCCTCGATGAAACGAGTGTGCACGTCATATCCGCCGAAGGCGGGGTGGGCGAGGACGGCGCGCAGCAGCGGCACGGTCGTTTCCACTCCCGCGATACGGGTTTCGCTTAAGGCCCGCGCGGCCCGCGCCACCGCATCGGCAAAATCGGGGGAGGGGCTGTGAGTAATGATCTTCGCCAGCAGCGGATCAAACCCTGGATGAGTCGTATACCCCGTATAACCATGCCCATCGACACGCACGCCGGGGCCATTGGGCAGGTCATAGGCACTCACCGTCCCGCCCTTAGGCCGGGCGGTTCCGGTGGCGTCCAGCACTTCGGTGTTGATCCGTGCCTGAATGGCAAAGCCGCTCGGAACCGGACTGTGGCTCAGGCCCAGATCCTCCAGCGACGCCCCACCGGCCAGCGCAATCTGCGCCTTCACCAGATCAACGCCGGTGACCGCTTCGGTGACGGTGTGTTCCACTTGCAGGCGCGGATTGGCCTCGATAAAGGCGAACCGATCCGCACCCGTCCCATCGCGCCATACCAGGAACTCGATGGTGCCCGCGCCGCGATAGGCTCCGGCCCGCGCCAAGGTCAGTGCAGCCGTATACAGAGCATCCCGTATCGCAGGATCAAGAAATGGCGCCGGCGCAATCTCCAAGAGCTTCTGATTGCGCCGTTGCAGCGAGCAATCCCGCTCGCCCAGATGCACCACGGTCGCGCCGTCGCCCAGGATCTGCACTTCCACATGGCGCGCCCGGGCGAGAAACGCTTCGGCATAGACCGCGCCATTGCCAAAGGCCGCCTGAGCCTCGGACTGACAGCGCGCATAAGCCGCGTCCAGGTCGCCCCGGTCGCGCACCCGGCGC
This sequence comes from uncultured Alphaproteobacteria bacterium, assembly GCA_964625525.1. Taxonomy (GTDB): domain Bacteria; phylum Pseudomonadota; class Alphaproteobacteria; order JAJFIK01; family JAJFIK01; genus CAZVEE01. The sequence continues at coordinate 15,418 of CAZVEE010000021.1, forward strand.
ATGCCGCGCCCGCCGCCACCCGCGACCGCCTTCAGCATAATGTCGCCGCCGCCGGCCGCGCTATCAAAGAACGCCGCGATCTCCGCCAGGCTCGCCGTCCCGTCCGTCCCCGGAATGAGTGGCACACCCAGCTCAGCTGCAAGGCTTCGCGCCGCCGCCTTGTCACCGAGCAGCGCCAGCGTCTCCGGCGCCGGGCCCACAAAGGTCACTCCGGCCTGGACGCAGGCGGCCGCGAAACCGGCATTCTCGCTGACAAAGCCATAGCCCGGATGGATGGCGCCCGCGCTTTCGGCCACGGCGGTGGCGATGAGCGTGTCAGTGTTCAGATAGGCGCTTGCGCCGGCGCCGGGCAGGATCACGCACTCATCAGCGGCACGCACATGCAGGCAGCGGGCGTCATCTTCAGGCGCCACGGCCACGGTGGCGAGCCCCATTTCTGCGGCAGCCCTGAGAATGCGAATGGCAATCTCGCCGCGATTGGCAACGAGCAGACGATCAAACGGCAACGGAAAAGCGGGGGCATGCGAAGCCATGGGTCGAGCGGTCCTCCGGGCGGCAGGTGTTGGACTTTTGCCACCCATTGTTCCAGAGCCCATCGCCCTATGCGAGCCTCATTCGCGCAAGGCCGGCGGCGTGGGCGGTTCGAGCAATTCCGGCTCTTCCGGCGCGGGCGGGCCGAACCACTGGTCGTGCACCGTGGCCAGCGCCGGCACCAGCATCAGCAGGATCGGCGTCCCGAACAGCACGCCAAAGCCGATGCTCACCGCCAGTGGCACCAGGAACTGGGCTTGCACGCTTTGTTCGATGATCAGCGGGAAGACCCCCAGGAAGGTGGTGATGGCGGTCAGCAGAATGGGCCGGAAGCGCGCCTTGGCGGCGCCCAGCACTGCTTGCGCCGAGCTGTCGCCCAAGCCGCGCCGCTCATTGACGAAATCAATGAGCACAATGGCGCCGTTGATGATCACCCCCGACAGGCCCACGATCCCGAAAATACTGATGAAGGTCATGGTGATGCCCATCACCAGGTGCCCCAGGATCGCGCCCGCCACACCGAAGGGAATTGCCGCGACGACCACCAAGGGCTGGGTGTAGGAGCGGAAGGCGATGGCGAGCAGGGCATAAATGGCAAAGACCGCGAGCAGGAAATTCCGGCTCAGCGCCGAGCCTGTCTCGCTCTGCTCTTCCTGTTCGCCGGCAAGGCCAAAGCTTACACCGGGGACCTCTTGCACCAGGTCCGGCAGGAAGGTGTCGATCAGATAGGCGTTCACATCGCCGCCGGTGGTGACCGCGTCGTCCACGGCCGCCGTGACCGTGATGATGCGCTGTCCGTCGCGCCGGTCGATCGTGGTGGGGCCAAAGCCGTAGCTCACATCCGCCACTTCCCGCACGGGCACGAAACCGCCTGCGGGCGTGCGCACCCGGTAGCTGAAAATGTCGTCGATGGTGCGCCGTTCCGCTTCCGGCAAGCGCACATAGACGCGCACTTCATCCTGGCCCCGCTGCACGCGCAGGGCCTCTGCGCCGAAGAAAGCGGCGCGGATCTGGGCCGCCAGATCCTGCACGGTCAAGCCATAGGTGCGGGCTTCGGGTTTCAGGGTCAGCGAGATCTCCTGACGCCCTTGGTCCAGATCGCTGCGGGCATCGAAGACGCCATTGAGGCTGCGCAGTTCCGCCACCAGCGCGTCGGAGGCCCGCTCCAGCGCCGCCAGCTCCGGGGCCGAAAGTTCGATACGGATCGCGTCGCCCAGATTGATCAGCGAGGACGAGAACACGAGTTTGCGCACGCCGGGAATCTCGCCCACGGCCGCCCGCCAGCGCTGTTCGAACAGGCTCGCCGGGAAAGGACGGATGGTGGGGTCCAGAAGTTCCAGAACGATGGTCGCCTCATTGGTCTGGGAAATGCCCGGCCCCGCGCCCCCCGGCCCCCCGCCCAGGCCCGCGCCCGCGCCGACCGCCAGATAACGGGCCGTCACAATGCTGCCCCGCTCGATCTCGAACTCGTCTTCGATGGCGTGGGCGACGGCAAGGCCGCGCTCCATGACACGGCTGGCCGCTGTTTCCGTGCGTTCCGGTGCCGTCCCCGGCGCCAGTTCGATATCCGCGGTCACATAGGTTGCTTCCACCTGCGGCCCGAAGGAGAACGGCACGATGCCCCCGGCCAAAAGGCCGAAACTCATCATCAGCATGGCGATGCCGGACGCGATGATGATGCCGTAGTGGCGGATGGCGAAGCGCACCGCCCGGGTCAGGGGCCCATCGACAAAGCGCTCCAGATTGCGCTTCACAAAAGCCTGCGGCCCGGACATCAGCCGCGTCAGCAGCCCCGGCCGCTCATCCAGCCCCACATAGGACAGGTGTCGCGGCAGCACCAACAGCGATTCCACCAGCGACAACAGCAGCACCGTGATCACCACTGACGGGATATCACCCAGGAACAGCCCGAAAGTGCCCGGCAGGAACAGCAGCGGCAGGAACGCCATCACCGTGGTGAGAACGGCGAAGATCACCGGTCCGGAAATCCGGTGCGCGCCTTCAATGGCCGAGGTGAACGGGTGTTCGCGCGTTCCCGCGCGCGCATAGATATTCTCCCCCACCACGATGGCGTCATCCACCACGATGCCGATGGCCAGGATGAACCCGAACAGCGAGATCTGGTTGATGGAGACGCCCAGCACCGCCATCACGGCGAAGGTGCCGATAAAGGCCACGAAAATGCCGAGCGACACCCAGAACGCGAGCCGCAGGTTCAAAAACAGGGTCAAGGTGATGATCACCAGCGTCAGACCCACCGCGCCATTGCGGATCAGCAATTCGAAGCGATTGCGCAATTCGTCCGCGTCGTTGCGCCAGACCCGCAATTGCACACCCGGCGGCAGGGACGGCTCCAGCTCTTCCTCCAGATAGGTCTCGACGATCTCGACCACGTCAAGAACCCGCTCCTCGCCGATACGGAACACGCGGACGAACACGGCCGGCTGGCCGTTGAAGCGGATGAAAGAGTCCGCGTCCTGCAAGCCGTCGCGGATCGTGGCCACATCGCCCAGCCGCACCTGCGCGCCGTCCTCATTGGCCACGAGCACGATGTCGGCGAAGTCCTGGCCCGTATAGGCGCGCCCGACCGTGCGCAGCAGGATCTCCTCATCTTCCGTTTCGATGCCGCCCGCGGGCAGGTCCAGGCTGAGCCGCCCGACGGCCGCGGAGATATCCGTCAGGCTGAGCCCATAGGCGCGCAGCGTGTCGTTCTCCACTTCAATGGAGATCTCATAGGGCTGGTCGCCCCGCGTATCGACAAAGGAAATGCCGCCCTTGGCAGAGAGGTCGTCCTGCGCCCGGTCGGCGATCTGTTTCAGCGCCTCCGGGTCCACATCGCCATAAAGCGCGATCTCCACCACGCGCGAGCGGTTGGTGATTTCGCGCACTTGCGGCTCTTCCGCCTCGCCGGGGAAAGTGGTGATGCGGTCCACTTCCGCTTTCACTTCATCGAGCTTTTGCGAGACATCCACGCCCCGATTGAACTCGATGGTGACGACACCGACGCCTTCCGACGCGGTCGCGCGCAGCTCGCTGATCCCATCGACGCCTTCGACCTGTTCCTCGATGCGCTGAACAATGGAATCTTCGATTTCAGAGGGCAGCGCGCCGGGATACTCCACCCGAACTTCGACCTGTCCCAGGCTGAATTCCGGGAACACCATCTGGCCAATGGACGTGGCGCTTACCGCGCCCGCAAAGACCATCAGCAGCATCAGCAGATTGGCCGCAACACCGTTGCGGACCATGAAGGCGATGGCGTTTTTCATGATCCGGTCTGCCCAGCGCGTGCGTCATTGGCGGGTGCCGCTGTTGCCGCGTCGAGGGTCCGCACGGACAGGCCGTTCACGGCCGTCACCGGTAACTGGCCCACAATCACCCGGGTTCCCGGCCGAATGCCCTCGGCCAGCAGGCTTGCTGCGCCGTCTGCCTCGGCCAGGATCTCCACGGGGACGATACGCAGCGTGCCCTGCGCGTCGATGATCCAGACAGTCTGGCCCGTGCGCACCGCCTCGCGCGGCGCGATCAGCAGATCCGGCACAACGCGCCCGCGAATGGCGACGCGCGCGAACATGCCGGGGCGCAGCAGCGGGGCCTCACTATTGGACAAGGATGGGCTTGAGGGCTCGCCCGGCACGTCCGGGTTCGGCACCCGCACGATCACGTCGAGAGTGCGCGTTTGGCGGTCGATTTCCGCCTGGGCGCGGGCCACGTAGCCCGCCCAGGAATAGGTGCCGCCGGCGAACTGCACCGTGATTTCCGCGCTCGGTGCGTCCTCGGCGGACAGGGCATCCGCTGTCCAGAGATTGGGGATCAGTGCGGCTTCCCGCGTTTCCAGCGGCAGCACGATTTCCAGAACGTCCGAGGCATACAGGCGGGCCAGTTCCGCGCCCACCTGCACCACTTGGCCCACGGCCACGTTCTCGCTCACAACCCGGCCGGTGAAGGGCGCTTTCAGCGTTGCAAAGTCCAGGTCCAGCTGGCGCTGGGCGATGAGCGCGTCCAGGCGACTCAGGGTGGCGCGATTGCGCTCGCGCTGGCTGATCAGCTCATCAACCCGCTCTTCCGCGGCAAAGCCCCGATTGTTCAGGCTGCGCGCGCGGGTGATCTGCTGATTGATGAACGCCAAATCTGCTTCCGTCGCGGCCTTGTCCGCTTCGGCTTGGGTCAAGGCGGCCTGGAAGGGGCGCTGGTCCAGTTCCACCAGCACTTCGCCGTCTTCCACTTTCGACCCCGGTTCGAGGCGTGGACTGACCATCATCACCGCACCGCCGACCCGCGCCGCCAGCGCCACGTCACGCACGGGCGTAATGAAGCCGGAGCCCGTCACATGCAGCGGTCCGGTCCCGGCCCGCAGTGGCACCGCTTCAACCAGAACCGCACGATCTTGCGGTGTGCGCGGCTCGGGCGGTTGCCGCATGGCCTGGAGCATCACGAACCCCACAAACCCAGCGCCCAGAATGCCGATGGTCAGCAGCCACGAAAACCAGGCGCCGCGTTTGGGCTGTGTCTCGTCTGCTGGATCCGGTTCCGTCATCGCCATTATGCCTCGACCCCCAAAACGGTCCGACGCAGTCCAGGCGTCACCGCGCGCCAGGGCCGCATCCCTCCACACCACTGCGTCGTGCACACGCCACCCTGGCGCCGTGCATGACGTTGTGCTTGTAAGAATACGCCACTTTGTTGCGCGCGGTTGTCGCGTCTTCGGACCTTTTTGTATCAATCTGTGCCAAAGGTCCGGCAGAGGCGGTCTTAAGGACAGCTGGCCTGCGCAATCCGGTCCGCCACCGGTTGCAGGGCTTGGGCCGCCCGGCTCATGGGCGCGACCGCCTCGGTCAGCGGCTGACGCGCGAGGCTGGTCAGGCTCACCGTGTCGGGGCGCAGCGCCTCACACTGGCGGGTCTCACGGCAGGCCGCCATCCGATCGCCCGCCACGGACAACGTGCCCGCGAGCGAGGCGAAGCTCTGGCTTTCCGGTGTGAGGCATTCGCTGGCGCTGCTCGCGCGGCCTGGTTCGTTCAAACCATGGGTTTCGAGCAGCGCGATCGCCCGGTCGGTGTGCCATCCCGCATCCGCCACAGCTTGGCCCAGCGCGTCCGGCAAGCGCGCGAGCGGGTCATCGCCGCCTCGCTCCATGAGGCTCGCCAGCCGCGTGAAAGCGATGGCCGCCAGGTCTAGATCGGCAATGAGATCGCTGGCACCCGCCCCGTGCAGCCGATCCGCCCAGATCATGCGCCCACCGGCCGCGGCCGTCGCATCAAGTGCCTCAGCCGCCGCGCGCAGGTCTTGCACATGATCGGGTTGAGCCGCCGGTTCAGCGGGATCTTCGGCCGGGGCCTCCGGCGCTTGCGGCATGGCCAGCGCTGACACCAGGGCGTCGAGCGTATCCCGCGCCTCGAGTCCTGCCGCAAAGACACTTTCGCGCCACACGGCCGGGGTCTCGCCAGAGGGCACTGGCGTGCGCTGGGCCGCCCGGTGCAGCCGCTCCGCCGCCGCACCGGCGCTCAACGACCCGGTGTTCAGTGCATCCCGCGCCGTGGCCAGATCCTCACAGGGGATGGCCGGGCAGGCGCCGCCGCATTGCACGGCTCGGTCCATGATTGCGGCGACTTGGGTCGCGAGAGCCGCGGCGGCGGCCGTGGCGCGCTCGGCGGCGGGGGTGCCGCAGTAGGTATGGGCGTCCACACGGAACGCGATCAACGGCTCGGACGTGTCTGCCGGAGCAAGATCCGGCAGGTGCTCCAGCCGCTGCGAGAGGGCCGCGTGAAACATCTGGGCCGCGGGCCGCGTCTCCGGTGCCAGTGCCGCTTGGACACTGTCGATAAGATCAGCCCGCAGGCGGGCGCCCACGACCGCTGCGGCGTTGACCGGCGCCGGTGCCGTGATCGGCGCTGGCTCTGTCGTCGCCGGAGCCTCGTCAACCGGTGCGGTGGCTTCGCCGCACGCGGTGAGGGACAGGGCGGCGATGGACAGGCTCAGACCCAGGACGCGCAGGCGGGCTCTGGACAACATGACGGGCTTCCCTGATCAAAAAGGCGGAGATCGCGTTACGGCTGCAAGGTGGGGGCTTCGTCGAAGGCCTCCACCGGATGGGGCGCAAGCAGCGCATTCAGCGCGTGATAACCAGCGCGCTCGACATCATCCGTGCCCGCCATTTCAGCCAGCAGCGTCTCCGCCTGGCTGCCCGGCGTCACCAGATGCGTGGCTAGCCAGTCCAGATCGCTCAGCTCCAGGCTGTCAAAGCGCCCTTCAATGGGGTCACCAGGCGTCGCCAGGCGTTCCGACAGCCGCCAGGCAAAGGCCTCATAGGTGAAGCGGGAGAAACTGGTGCCCAGATTGTCGCCGAACCGGTCTTGGGTGAAATGCACCCAACGCCAGGCGCGCCGCGCCAAGCGCGCCCGCCATGCAGCCAGGTCTTCGAGCGCCACGGCCATGCGCGCCTTGATCACCTCGGGGTCCGCGTCCGGCGCTTCCGCGTCTTGGGCGATCAGGCCAAATTCGAACCAGGTTTGGCTGACTTTCATGCGCCACAGCCGATCCATGGAGAGCTGGATATTGTTGGCGGCCCAGCGCCGCATTTTCACAGGCCAATCATCGATACGGCCTGTTTGGCCGGCGTTACGCCGGTGTGTGTCGGCATTCCGGCGCAGCTCAGAAACCCATTCGCCGAGGTCGTCGTGTTCCTTAGAGCCCAGGCGACCGCTCACCGGCGAGGGCACGTCCGCCTCCCCATAGGCGCGCCCGAAGTCATCGCGCAACAGGCGCGCCTCGCGCAGGTTTATCACCAGATCCCGTTCGATGCGGTGATAGAAGGCGGGCAGATGCGCCCGTTCCGGTAAGGCCAGGGCCGCGTCTGTGTCGTCGTCCTGCGCGTGCGCCGGTCCGGCCAGCCCGGCCCAGCCAGTCAGCCCGGCCCAGCCAGTCAGCCCCGCCCAGCCGAGCAGCACCGCCGCCACGCCCGCGATCATCGCCCGCCGTGCCGTCATCCCCGTATCCCTCGTCTGATCTTCAGAACCGTTGCCTCTTACACCGCCGCCGATGTCATCGGTCGCCGCGCCACGCGAGTCAAGCGGCTTAGGCCAGCTCCCCCAGCATCTCTTTACGGTAGGGCTTGATGGCGTCGAACTGGCCAGCGCGCACCAGGTTCGGCCAATCGGGATTGGCGATCAGCGCCCGCCCCACTGCCGCCAGGTCAAACTCGCCCCGGTCGATGCGCGCGGCAAGATCCTCGATGCGCCCCACATCGGTCTCGCTGCCTGGAATATTGCCGTAGGTGGTGATGAAGTCCTGATCCAGGCCGATAGAGCCCACGGTGATTGTCGGCTTGTTCGTCAGTTTCTTGGTCCAGCCTGCCAGGTTGAGATCCGACCCCTCGAATTCCGGCAGCCAGTAGCGCCGCGTGGAGCAGTGGAAGCAGTCCACGCCCGCGTCGCTGAGCGGCCCCAGAAACGCCTCCAGGGCTTGTGGCGTCTGCGCCAGTTTGGCCTCGTAGTCCTGCTGCTTCCATTGGGAAAAGCGTAGAATAATGGGCATTTGCGGCGGGATGACCGCGCGCACCGCCCGGACCACGGCCCGGGCAAAGGCCGTGCGCCCCACCAGATCGCCGCCATAGATGTCCGCGCGCGTATTGGTGCCATCCCAGAAGAACTGGTCGATCAGATAGCCATGCGCCGCATGGATCTCGATGCCGTCAAAGCCCACCGCCACCGCGTTCGCGGCGGCGTCCGCATAAGCCTCGATGGTGCCCGCGATTTCCGCGTCGGTCATGGGCTGGCCTTGCGTCTTGCCCGGTTTGAACAGGCCCGAGGGGCTTTTGCTCGCAATATCGGGAAAGCCCGAGCGCTCCGGCCGGCGCACCGCGCCCACGTGCCAGATCTGCGGAAAGATCACGCCGCCTGCCGCATGCACCTGGGCGACAACCTCTTTCCAGCCCGCCATGGACGGCTCGCCGGCCAGTTTCGGGACCCGTGCATCGCCGGAAGAGGCCGGATCACTGAGTGTCGTGCCCTCGGTGATGATCAGGCCCACGCCCCCTTCCACCCGGCGTCGGTAATAGCTCGCCACGTTCTCGCCCGGCACCTGATCGGGGCTGAAGGAGCGCGTCATGGGCGCCATAGCGATCCGGTTGGCCAGCTGAACAGACTTCAACCGGAAGGGCGAGAAAAGGGGCGAGAGATCGGGCATTGAGGGTCTCCTGAAGCCTGACTGCATGTCACCCCTAGCCTGAAGTTTCATCTCGGTGGGCGCAAGGGCCTCGCCGAGACGCCAATGACCGGCTAGCCTGAGTGGCAAGACACGACCGGAACAGGCGGCAAAACAGGCGGGGAGGGCACTGATGGCCCAGGAGAAAGATCGGCTCGACGAAGCCGCGCGCCAGGCGGCGTTCGACGCGGAGGCGGCGGCGATTACGCCGGCCTATCGCCGCTATGCCCTTATCATGTTGGTGGTGGTCTACACCTCCAGCCATGTGGACCGGAATATCCTGTCGATCCTGGTGGAAGACATCCGGATGGATCTGGGCCTGTCGGACACCGCGCTCGGCTTTCTCAGCGGCTTCGCCTTTGCCGTCTTCTACGCCACGCTTGGGATTCCGGTGGCCTGGCTCGCGGATCGGGGCAATCGGCGCAACATCATCGCCTGGTCCATCGCCATCTGGAGCGCGCTGACGGCCGCCTGTGGCCTGGCGCAAAATTTCTGGCATCTGGCGCTGGCGCGTATTGGTGTGGGCGTGGGCGAGGCGGGGTCCTCGCCGCCATCCCATTCCATGATCTCTGATCTCTATCCCCAGTCCGAACGCTCCAGCGCCATGGCGATTTATGCGCTCGGCGTCTATTTCGGCGTCATGATCGGCTATTTCGTCGGCGGCTGGGTCAGCGAATGGTATGGCTGGCGGGTGGTCTTCTTCCTGGTGGGTCTTCCCGGTATCGCCATCGCCCTTGTTGTCCGCTACACCATGATTGAACCGCCTCGGGGCTTGTCGGAGGGCCGCCCCCCTGTGGTGGGGGACGATCCACCGGTTTGGGAGAGCTTCCGGTATCTGCTGTCTCACCCGGCCATGATCCATCTCATCATCGGCTGCACGCTGACGTCTTTCGTCGGCTACGGCACCATTCAGTGGAACCCGGCGTTCCTCATCCGCACCCTCGATATGAGCCCCGGCGAGGTGGGCAGCTATCTGGCACCCATTTCGGGCATTGTTGGCGGGCTTGGGGCCTTTACCGGTGGCATGCTGGCTGACCGGCTTGCGGCCTGGGATCCGCGCTGGAACGCCTGGCTGATCACGGTGACGAAGCTTGCCACCGTGCCGTTGGCCATGGGCTTTTACCTGTCGCCCGATCCCTGGACGGGGCTCTTGTTCCTGATCCCGACCTCGTTCCTGGGGGCTTTCTATCTCGGCCCGACTTTCGCGATGATCCAGACGCTCACACCGCCACGCCTGCGTGCCATGGCCGCTGCGGTCTTGCTTTTGATCCTGAACCTGATCGGTTTGGGTTTGGGGCCGCAATTGGTGGGCATCGCCAGTGACCTGTTGCGCCCTGAATATGGCGATGACTCCCTGCGCTACGCGCTCACCGGGGCCGTTGTCATTAATGTTTGGGCCGCCTTCCACTATTTCATCGGCGGCTTCCGCTACAAGACCGCGCTGGAGGCACAGACCCCGCCCGAGGGGGGATCAACACCGGCCCGATAGGATACAAGCCGGGTCGGGGTGGCTCACCTCGGCCCGTCAACATTTGGTGGGACTGCCTCTGTCGGGGGAAGGACTGGCGGGGGAAGGACTGGCGGGGGAAGGACTGGCGGTGGAAGGACTGGCGGGGCGGACTACCCCACCAACTCATAGTCCTCCAAAGCCGGCTGCCGGGTCAGGTTGCGGTAGCGGAACGTGTAATCTGGCCACAGGGTCGAGTTATGACCCTCATCGGTCAGGTACCAGCTGTCGCAGCCGCCCTGAATCCACACGGTCTTCTGCATCTTTTCCTGCAGGTCCTTGTTAAAGGCCGCCTGCACACCGGGCTTCAGGTCCATGAAGCGAGCGTTGCCTGATTCCAGCCTTTTCAGGCTTTCAACCACATACTGGATTTGGGATTCGATCATATAGATCATGGAGTTATGCCCGAGGCCCGTATTCGGACCCATGAGCATGAAGAAGTTCGGAAAGCCCGTGACCGTGATGCCCAGATAGGCTTCCGGACCCGTGGTCCAGGTCTGCGCCAGGTCCTGGCCGGCGCGCCCCGTGATAGACAGGTCCGAAAGCGGCTCCATGGCCTTAAAGCCGGTGCCGTAGACGATGGTATCCGCCGACCGCTCCCGACCGTCGCGGGTGGCGACGCCATGCGGCCGGATCGACGCAATGCCATCGGTAACCAGCTCCACATTGTCCCGCTGCAGGGCCGGGAAATAGTCGTTAGAGATCAGCACCCGCTTACAGCCCAGCGTGTAATCGGGCGTGAGCTTGGCGCGAAGGGCCGCGTCCGGCACCTGGTCTTCCAGATGCCGCTCGGCGATCCCCTGCGCCGATTTCATCCACGACACGTCCTTTAAGAAGGCATAGGCGCGCGCTTCCATCATCCAGTAGATCCCGGCGCGGAACAGGCGCTGGGTGAAGGGCAGGGTGCTGAACAGCCAATGCTCGAACTGCGAGATCGTGCGGTCCGGCTTAGGCAGGATCCAGGGCGGCGTGCGCTGATACAGCGTCAGGGATTTCACCCGATCCACCAGCTCCGGCACGAATTGCACCGCACTCGCGCCGGTGCCGATCACGGCGATGTCGCGGCCGTCGAAATCGTAATCGTCCAGCCAATGAGCCGAGTGAAAGGCCGTGCCCTGAAAATCATGACTGCCCGGAATGTCCGGATAGGCGGGAATGCTCAATCCGCCTGCGCCCGAGACCAAGACCCGCGCCGTGTGGGTGCTGCCATCGGAAACCTGCACCCGCCAAAACCCTGCCGCTTCGTCGAAGTGGGCGCCGGTGATGGTGCTGTTGAAGCGGATGTAGGGATAGAGCCCGTACTTATCCGCGCAATGCTTCATGTAGCGCCAGATTTCCGGCTGCGGCGCATACATCTTCGACCAATAGGGATTGGGCTCGAAGGAGTAGGAGTAAAGGTAAGACGGCACGTCGCAGGCACAGCCGGGATAATGGTTGTCGCGCCAGGTGCCGCCGATTTCATCGGCCTTCTCGAAAATCGTAAAGGAGGTGAAGCCCGCTTCCTTGAGCTTGATGCCCATGCCCAGGCCCGAAAAGCCGGTGCCGACAATGGCCACATCCATATCCGGCGCCGAATGCGCGGACCCTGCGGTCAAGCGTGCGGGCATCGATTACCTCCCCCAAAAGGCACGTTTGCGTGCGGTTATAAGAGTTTTCGTCAGCTTTTCGGCAAACGACCCACGCGTCAATGATGGAAATCAGTGAAACCGGCCTAGAAATTTGGGATGAGGCAGATGGCGCATTGTTGCGCCGCCCCCGGGCGTGCCGTCATCATCGCGCCGGGACCGCCGGTCACAGTTGCCCGTGACCCCGCACCGTGACACTTAGGGTAAGAGAATGTGGGGCAACCGATGAGAGGAAAGGACTGCCCGTATGACCGCCGCCGAGGACACCCTGGCCCCGGAAGCCATCGCCGATCCCCATGCCTATGGCGATCCGGAGGCGCTTGATCGCCTGTTCGCGCGTTTGCGCCGCGACACCCCGGTGTGCTGGGTCGAGCCGGACGGCTTTCGCCCGTTCTGGGTCGTCACAAAGTATGCGGACATCATGGATGTGGAGGGCCAGCCCGAGACCTTCCTCAGCGAGCCGCGCACGGTTCTCATTCCCGAAGAACAGGAACGCAAGAACCTGGAGACCTTCGGTACAGTCAACGGCGTGCGCACGCTCGTGCAGATGGATGACCCCGACCACCGCGCCTATCGCGGCCTGACCCAGTCCTGGTTCATGGGCCAGAACCTCAAGCGGCTGGAAGGGCGCACGCGCGCCATCGCCAAGACCTTTGTGGACCGCATGGCGGCCCATGGCGGCGCCTGCGACTTTGCCAATGATGTGGCGTTTCTCTATCCGCTGCGGGTGATCATGATGATCCTCGGCATTCCCGAGGAAGACGAGCCGCTGATGCTGCGCCTGACCCAGGAACTGTTCGGCGGCCAGGACAGCGAATACCAGCGCAAGACCGAAAGTGCCGATCCGCTCGCGGACATCATCAACGAGTTCATCGCCTATTTCACCCACATCACCCAGGATCGGCGCGCCAATCCCCGCGATGACCTGTCCTCCGTGATTGCCAATGGCCAAATCGACGGCAAGCCTATCGGCGAGTTCGAGGCCATGTCCTATTACATCATCGCCGCGACCGCCGGCCACGACACCACCAGCGCGGTGACCGCCGGTGGCATGCTCGCCATGCTCCAGCATCCGGGCCAGTTCGAGAAACTGAAGGGCGATGTGTCCCTCGTGCCCTCCGCCATTGACGAATTCGTGCGCTGGGTGACGCCGGTGAAGCATTTCATGCGCACCGCCACGCGCGATTACGATTTGAACGGCACGCGCATCGCGAAGGGCCAGTCGGTGATGTTGCATTACCAGTCGGCCAATCGCGACGAAGACGCCTATGACGCGCCGTTCGCATTGCAGGTGGATCGCAAGCCCAACCGGCATCTCGCCTTCGGTTATGGCCCGCATATGTGTTTGGGGCGCTATCTGGCGTTGATGGAAATGACCGCGTTCTATGAAGAGCTGATGCCGCGTTTGGAGCGGATCGAGCTTGCAGGTCAACCGGAATTCGTCGAGTCTTACTTCGTCAGTGGGCTGAAGCACCTGCCGGTGACCTATAAGATGACCTGAGCCGGGGCGCCGCGTACACTGGTTCCTCCCGAATCACACTTGGGAGAGATCCATGATCACGCTGCCCCTGGTCGTCACCGGCCTGATCGCCTTTGGCCTCGGCGCCTTAGTGGTCTACGCCCTATTGGTCTCGCGCCATACCGCCGCGGTCGAGGACCTGCGCCGCGACCTGGACGCGGTACGCCAGTCGCTGGCTGAGACATCCCAGTCTCAGCACGGCCTGGAGATTGAAGCGCAAAACCTGCGTGAGCATTTGGACAATCGCATGGCCGAGTTGGAGCGGGCCCGCGCCCAAGTTGCGGCCCTGCAAGAGGCGGGCGGTGATCTCAACCGTCAGTTCACTCATGTGGACACGTTGCTGTCTCAGGAACGCGAAAGCCATGCGGCAAAGATCCAGGACCTGGGTGACCAGATGCGGATGCGTCAGGCCGAGCTTAACGAAGCGCGGGCGCAGATCGCCGAATTGCAGACCGGCACCAGTGATCTAGGCCGCAAACTGACCCATGCGGAAACGCTTCTAAAGCAGGAACGCGAAAGCCATCAGGAGAAAATCCGTGAGCTGAGTGATGTGCGTAACGGCATCGAGGAGAAACTCAAGCTGCTGGCCAGTGATGTCCTGCAGAAAAACACCGACGGGTTCCTCAAGCGCGCGCAGGAGTATTTCGAAGGCCACAAGCAGGCCAGCGCCCAGAGCGTGGAAACCCTGGTCAAGCCCATTGGCGAGGCGTTGAAGACCTATCAAAACAAACTTGCCGAGATGGAACAGGTCCGCAAACGCGACGAGGGCGAGATCGTCCAGCAACTGCGCCAGGTGGCCGAGACCCATCTGCGCCTCAAGGACACCACCAGCAATCTGGTCAATGCCCTGCGCGCCGCGCCGAAAACACGCGGGCGCTGGGGCGAGCAGCAGCTCAAGACGGTGCTCGAAATGGCGGGCATGATGGAGAATGTGGACTTCCTCACCGAACATACGGTCGAGGCGGAGGACCGCAAACTGCGCCCTGATGTGGTGCTGCGCTTGCCCGGCGGGCGCCAGATCGTGGTGGATGCCAAGACGCCCATGTCCGCCTATCTGGATGCGGTCGAAGCGCCGGAGGAGGACGAGCGGGAGCGGTTTTTGCGCCTTCATGCCCAGCAATTGCGCACGCATGTGCAGCAATTGGGGTCCAAGCAGTACTGGGATCAATTCGCCGAGGCTCCCGATTTTGTGGTGATGTTCGTGCCCGGAGAAAACCTCTACGGCGCGGCCATTGAGCGGGACCCGGAGTTGTTCGAATTCGCCTATGACAAACAGGTGATTGTCGCCACACCCACCACATTCCTCGCCCTGGCCAAGGCCATCGCGTTCGGCTGGCGCCAGGAGCGGGCCTCGCAAAATGCTCAAAAAGTGTTGAGCGAGGGCGGCGAGCTGTACAAGCGCCTGCAAGGGCTGGGTGAGAAAGTCCTGAAACTGTCCAAGTCGCTGGATCAGACCGTCGGCCGCCACAATGAGCTTGTGGCCTCGCTGGAAACCCGCGTCATGCCCCAGGGCCGCAAGCTGCATGAAATGGGCGTGGGCTCCAGTGTCGGCGAATTGGAGCGGCTCGACCTGGTCGAGCGCACGCCCCGCGCCCCGCTGCCGGGGAAGGACCTGATCTTATCCGCGTCACCGAGCGAGGACGAGACGCCGGAACTGCCGCTCACCGCCCGGCCAGGGGCCTGAGGTGGTGGTGGCGCTCACGGGACGGACGGTCCTTGTCACCGGTGCCTCACGCGGCATTGGCCGCGCCATTGCACTGGCCTGTGCCGAGGCTGGCGCGCGGGTGTTGATCCACTATGCCGCCCATGGTCAGGCGGCGCTTGATCTCGCCGCTGAGATCGGCGCTCCGGACGCGGATTGTCTAAGGGCCGATCTAAGCCAACCCGGCGCCGGCGCGGCTTTGTGGGCCGCGGCTCGTTTGCGTGGTGGCGTGGTGCCTGATCTCGTCAACAATGCCGGGATTTTCGAGGCCGCCGACGCGCTGGGTCCCGATACGGACTGGGAGCGGGTTTGGGAGCGGACCATGGCGGTCAATCTGCGCGCTGTGGCCGATCTCTGCCGCGCGGCCCTGCGCGATTACTGTGCACAAGAGGGCGGGCGTATGGTCACCATCGCCAGCCGCGCCGCCCATCGCGGCGACGACCCGGACTGCCTTGCTTATGCAGCCTCTAAGGGGGCGGTGGTGTCATTGATGAAAAGCATCGCGCGGGGGTATGGCGATCGCGGTGTGCTCGCTTACACGATCGCGCCTGGTTGGGTGGCAACCGATATGGCGCCCACGGATCCTGCCGCCCGTACCGCCATGACGGCACAAATTCCCCTTGGCCATGTGGCCGCGCCGCAAGAGATCGGGGCACTGACCGCGTTCCTGCTCTCCGGCGCCTGTCCGTCGGCGACCGGCGCGACGCTCGACGTGAATGGCGCGTCCTATGTGCGCTGAGTGCATTCCGGACTATTTCGCGAAGATTTGCCCCTCGTCCCGGAACGCCTTGAACTCTAATGCATTGCCGCTGGGGTCTTTGACGAACAGGGTGGCCTGTTCACCGGCCTCGCCTTGAAAGCGGATCGTCGGCTCCATGATAAACGGTACTTCGGCGTCTTTCAGGCGGGCGGCCAGCGCCTCCCAGGCGTCCCAGTGCAGGATCAGACCGAAATGGCGTGCTGGGACCGCATGGCCGTCCACCTGCCCGTGGGTGGCGCAGCCCACATCGTCCGGGGCGAGATGGGCGACAATCTGATGGCCATAGAGGTCGAAATCCACCCAATGCTCCGCGCTGCGCCCTTCTGCACAGCCCAGAACATCGCCATAAAACCCCCGCGCCGCCGCAATGTCATGCACGGGAAACGCCAGGTGAAAGCGAGGGCGCGCGCTCATTGGCTGCGCCCCCGCGCTTCCACGGCCCAGATCGCCTCCAGCGTTTCACCTCGCACGCAATGGATATGGTCATACAGATTGACCGTCGGGTCACAATGGGGCACCGAGCACACCACCAGACTGCCCAGCGGTACGCCGCCGCCTTGATTAGGCACCTGCTCGTCTTCGCGCAGAGCGGTAATGGTCTTCACGGTGGCGAGGATTTCCTCGTCCGTGCGCGGACCGCGCGCCATGCCATCGGTGCCTGAAAACACGACCGCACCTTGTTCATCGCCTTGGTGCATATAGCCCGAACCCATCGGTGCCCCGGCGATAATGGCCGGCAGCGGCCCGTCGGTGGCGAAGGATTTGGTGCCCGCATCCGTCGTCACAAAGACTTTCTGGTTGCGGCTGATCACGCGCGTGTAAACATAAAGCGCTGTCTCAAAGGGCAAAGCACCGCCTTTACCACCTTCGATGGCGCCATATTCCCGGTCCATGAAGATGTAAGACCCGCCCTGCAATTCCGTCAGCACACCGGCTTCTATATCCAGATCAAACGTGCCGGTGCCGCCGCCGGTGATGGTGGGGCAGGGGATGCCGGCGCGGACGAGCCGATCACGCAAAGCGCCCACGTCCCGCCACAGCGCCGCGTTTTCGTCCGCGCGCAGGGTGCGGTTGTGGATGTGCTGAAGATGGCCCTGATAGGCCTGAAGTCCGCCGAAGATCAGGCGCGGCGAGTCCGCGATGGCCCGCACCAGATCTTCCGCTTGCCTCAGATGAATACCTGTGCGGTGCAGCCCCACGTCGAGATCGACAAATACAGACAGCCGCTGACCACTCGCCGCCATGGCCGCCTCAATCCCGTCGAGCGCTTCCCGGTCATCGACGACGACAGCGAGTTGCGAGACTTTACCGGCCAGAATGCCGAGGCGGCGCAACGCCCGCGGCCCCACCACGGGCGACGTGATGAGAATGTCGTCAATCCCGCCTTCGGCCATGGCTTCTGCTTCGCCCAGCTTGGCACAGCAAATGCCGATCGCGCCGGCGGCGATCTGGCGCTTGGCGATCTCGACGGATTTGTGGGTCTTGGCATGGGGGCGCAAGCGGACGCCGCCCTCCCGGCACGCGCTCATCATCAGCGCCATATTGCGCTCAAACGCGTCGAGATCAAGCACAAGGGCCGGCGTGTCCAGAAGCTGGCGTGAGCCCGCTATACCCAAAAGATCAGCGTTGGAAGAGGGACGCATACGACTTTCCTTCTATGTCTTCAGAGCTTAAGTGTGCGGGGTCAGGGCTTTACGGAATTGATCCGCATCCACATTACCCCCGCTTAAAATGACTGCGACGGTCTTGCCGCGCATGTGATAGGCGTGATTCAAAAGAGCCGCAAGGGCGACCGCGCCACCCGGTTCCAGGACGAGCTTCAGCCGTGTGAAGGCATAGGCCATGGCCTCCAACGCCTGGGTATCGCTTACAACAAACCCGCCCGACAGGAGGCAGCGATTGATCGCAAAGGTGACCTCGCCCGGCTCCGGCGCCAGCAGCGCATCACAGATGGAGCGGGCGTCCGGTGCATTGTGCAGCCGTGTGCCGGCGGCGAGGGAACGGTACGTGTCGTCGAACCCCTCCGGCTCCACAGCAAAGACTTCCGTGTTCGGAAAGACTGCTTTCACGGCCAGGGCTGTTCCCGCTATAAGTCCGCCGCCGCCGCAACAGCACAGGAGCATGTCGGGTGCTGTGCCAAGCTCTTGCAGATCCTCAGCGATTTCGCGGCCCACTGTGCCCTGGCCGGCGATGGTGGGGGCATAATCATAGGGCGGAATAATAGTCAGGCCCTGCTCCGCGGCCAGGGTCCTGCCAATGGCTTCTCGATCCTGAGTGTAGCGGTCATAAGGCACGATCCGTGCCCCCAGCGCCGCTGTCGCCTCATATTTCAGGCGCGGCGCATCGGCCGGCATCACCAGGGTTGCGGGTGCATCCATCAAGCGCCCGGCCGCTGCCACCGCCTGGGCATGGTTCCCCGATGACCAGGCGAGCACGCCCGCCGCCCGCTGGCCCGGTGTCAGGCTTGCCACAGCATTCACCGCCCCGCGGAATTTGAACGATCCCGTATGCTGAAGGCATTCGGGCTTCAAAAACACGCGGGCGCCGGTCAAGGCGTCCAGATGCGCACTGGCCAAAAGGGGGGTGCGCGCGGCATAGGGCCGAATGCGCTCGGCGGCCAGGGCAACATCGTCGGGCGTGACGGGCAGGTCGGCAAACATTCCGGCGTGGCTCCTTCCAGCGGACGCAATAGGGTCCGCAACCACGCCATCCTTACCCGGATTCCCCGGCGCCGAAAACGCCGTTACGCCACGGGCCGGCCCCACAGGTCATAGGCGTCGCTGTGTTCGATCTCGACCGGCAGAATGGTGCCGGGCGTCACATCTGTGACGCCATTGAGAAACACCGAGCCGTCGATTTCCGGCGCGTCCCCTGGGGAACGCGCCAATGCGCCTTCCGCGTCGACCTCATCGACGATGACCGGGATCCGTGTGCCGACCTTCCGCGCCAGACGCCGGGCGCTGATCGCCTGTTGCGCTTCCATAAAGCGGTGCCAGCGTTCATCTGTCACCGCCGCGGGCACCGGATCGGCGAGGGCATTGGCGCGAGCGCCCTCCACGGGCTCGTAGCGGAAGCAGCCCACCCGATCGAGCTGCGCCTCCTCCAGCCAGTCAAGCAGGATGGCAAAGTCGTCCTCCGTCTCGCCGGGAAAGCCGACAATGAACGTGGAGCGCAAGGTCAGGTCCGGGCACACGCTGCGCCAGGCCCGAATGCGCTCCAGTGTCTTGTCCTGATTGCCGGGCCGGCGCATGGCTTTGAGGATGCGCGGGCTCGCATGCTGAAACGGAATGTCCAGGTAAGGCAATAGCTTGCCCTCGGCCATCAGGGGGATGACCCGGTCCACATGCGGATAGGGGTACACATAATGCAGCCGGACCCAGATCCCCAGCTCGCCCAGGGTCTCGCAGAGGTCGACGAAATGCGCCCGGGCCGTGCGCTCGATCCCAGCGGGCGTGCGCCAGGTCATCTCTGGGTGGCGTTGATCCACGCCATAGGCGCTCGTGTCCTGGGAGATCACCAGCAGCTCTTTGACCCCGGCGTCGGCCAGCGCCTCTGCCTCCTGCACCACGGCGCGGATGGGGCGGCTCGCCAGCTTCCCGCGCAGGTCAGGGATAATGCAGAAACTGCACGTGTTGTTACAGCCCTCGGAAATCTTCAAATAGGCGTAGTGGCGCGGTGTGAGGCGCAGCCCTTCCGGCGGCACCAGATCCACGAATGGATCATGAGCAGGAGGCAGGGCCTCATGCACCGCCGCCATCACCGCCTCATATTGATGCGGGCCAGTGATGGCCAGCACTTTGGGGTGGCGCTCACGGATCACGTCGGCTTCTGCGCCCAGGCACCCGGTTACGATCACCCGGCCGTTCTCGGCCAGCGCCTCGCCAATGGCGTCGAGGGACTCTTCGCGCGCGCTGTCCAGAAAGCCGCAGGTGTTCACAAGCACCAGATCCGCAGCGTCATAGCGGGGCGAGACAGCATAGCCCTCGGCGCGCAGGCGCGTCAGGATTCGCTCTGAATCCACCAGGGCTTTGGGGCACCCCAGGCTCACAACGCCCACGCGCGGGGCTTTTGGGGCGGGGCGGGGGGAGGCAGATGTGTGTGTCATGGGCGTCTTCATACGCGCAAGCGCCGGTCCGGGCCAAGTCTCCCTTTGACGCCACGCCATGGGCGGCTGATCATATGGTCAACAAAGACCACTGCGACCCGAGGAGACCGCCCATGACCGCCCCCGCCGCGACCGCCTTTCCAGCCCTGTCCATGGACGACGCGCACGCCCTTTTGACTGCGCCGGACCAGTTCTTTGAGATGATGGAGATCATGGTGGATGGGGTGCCCATGCGCACCTACAAGAACCAGCCCCCCACATTGCGTGCTGTGCTGGAGGCGAGCCGGGCCCATGGGGAGCGCGAGTGCATCGTGTATGAGGATGAGCGCATCACCTACGAGGCACAGTTCCGCGCCGCCGCCAAGCTCGCCCATGAACTCAAGGATATCTTCGGCGTTCTGAAGGGCGATCGGGTGGTCATCGCCATGCGGAATTATCCGGAATGGGCGGTGGCGTTCTGGGCGGCGGCGTCGGTGGGCGCTGTTGTTGTGCCGCTCAATGCCTGGGGCACGGGCGCCGAGCTCGAATACGGCATCACCGACAGTGGCGCGACGGTGGTCATCGCCGACGGCGAGCGGTTAGAGCGCATCGAGCCCTATTTGGGCGCCATGACTTTGCGAGGGCTTATCGTGGCGCGGGCGGACAAGGCTCTGCCGCCCTCCGCCGAACGCTTCGAGACCTTGGTGGCGCCCACAAGCGGCTATGCCCGCCTGCCGGATCGGGCGCTGCCGCCTGTGGATCTGGTGCCTACGGACAATGCGACGATCTTCTACACCTCCGGTACCACGGGGCGGCCGAAAGGTGCGCTCGGCTCGCATCGGAACATCCTGACCAATTTCATGAATCTCGCCTGCTCTCGGGCGCGCACCACCCTGCGCGAGGGCGGTATTCCCGAACCCGCGGACCCCAACGCCCCCCAGCGTGCGACGTTGATTTCCGTCCCCCTGTTTCACGCCACTGGCTGCCATTCCGTGCTGGTCACAAGTTTCCTGCTCGGTGTGAAACTGGTGATGACCTATCGTTGGGATCCGGAAGAGGCGCTGCGTCTGATCGAGCGGGAGCAGATCAATCAATTCGGCGGCGTGCCCGCTATCGTCTGGCAGGTGCTGGAGCATCCAAAATTCCGCGACTTTGACCTTTCGAGTGTGGAAGGCATCAGCTATGGCGGCGCGCCGGCCGCGCCGGAGCTTGTTGCCCGCATTAAGCAGGAGTTTCCCCATGTGCAGCCCGGCAATGGGTATGGCCTGACGGAGATTTCCTCCGCTGTCAGTCAAAATCTGGGTGAAGATTATCGCCGTAAACCCGACAGTGTCGGCCCCGTTCTGCCCGTGAATGAGGCCAAGGTGACGAACGAGGCGGGCACCACCCTGCCGCCAGGCAGCGTCGGCGAGTTGTGGTTGTTCGGCCCCAATGTGGTGCGCGGCTATTGGAACAAACCGGAGGAAACCGCCAAGACCTTCTTCAAGGGATGGCTGAAGACCGGTGATATCGCCCGCATCGACGAGGACGGCTTCATCTATATTCTCGACCGTGCCAAAGATATGCTGATCCGGGGTGGCGAGAACGTCTACTGCGTTGAAGTGGAGGACGCGCTCTACAGCCATGTGGATGTGATGGACGCCGCCGTTGTGGGTATTCCGCACACGGTGCTGGGTGAGGAAGTGGGCGCGGTGGTGCAAGTGCGTCCTGGCTCCAGCGTCACGGTGGAAGACCTTCAGGCCCATGTGCGCGCCCAATTGGCGGGCTTCAAGGTTCCCGTGCGGATTGACATTCGGACCGATCCCTTGCCCCGTAATGCTAATGGCAAGATTCTGAAACGCCAGTTGCGCGAGGATATGGTGGGCGAGTAACACTTGCCCCGCCTCCCGAAATCCCTACAGTGCGATCCCTTGTTCCTGCCGGACACGAGAGACCGCCCATGACCGCCCTGCCCGAAATCGCCTTCAAGCCCGGCGCCGAAAAGCGCGTGCTGCGCGGCCACCCCTGGGTGTTTTCCAATGAGATTGAGATGAGCGCGGGGGCCAAGGCACTGGCGCCAGGCTCGCCGGTGCATCTGACTGTGAAGGGTGAGGTGCTGGCGACCGCGCTTTTCAATCCGCACACGCTCATTGCCGCGCGGATTGTGGGCGCGGGCCCGGTGATTGTGGATCACAGTTTCATCGGCACCCAGATCGAGGCAAGCTTGGCCTTGCGGGACCGCTTTTTCGATCGCCCCTTCTATCGCTTGATCCATGCCGAGGGCGATGGCCTGCCCGGCCTGGTGGTGGACCGGTTCGGCGATGTGCTGGCGGTGCAAGCCAACAGCGCGGGCATGGACCGTCTGCTACCGGACCTTCTAGAGGTGCTATCCTTGCGCCTGTCACCGCGGGCCATTGTGGTGCGCAATGACTCGCCCGCCCGCGAGACCGAGGGCTTGGAGCGCTCCGTGGAGGTGGTGCGCGGCACGCTCGATGGAGCCGTGACGTTGGAGGAAAACGGCCTGCGCTTTTTGGCCGATCTGGAAGGCGGGCAGAAGACTGGCTGGTTCTACGATCATCGCGAGAACCGCGCCGCCGTCGCCGCGCTTGCCTCCGGGGCACGGGTGCTTGATCTCTACTGCCATACGGGGGGCTTTGCCATCGCGTGTGCGGCCGCCGGGGCGGCGTCCGTCACGGGCATTGATCGGGCTGCCAGCGCTGTGAGCCTCGCCACCCGCTCTGCCGCCCTGAACGGGGTAGAGGCGACAGCCGAGTTCCGCAAGGCGGATGCCTTTGCCGTGCTGGAGCACTTTCAGCGCGCCGGCGAGATGTTCGATATCGTCATCGCCGACCCCCCCGCTTTCGTCAAAAGCCGCAAGGACTTGGCCACGGGCGTGAAGGGCTATCGCAAGCTGGCCCGGCTCGCGGCGTCCCTTGTGACGCCTGGTGGATTGCTGCTTGCTGCGTCCTGCAGCCATCTGGTGAGTGCGGAAGATCTGCGCGCCCAAACCGCCCGCGGCATCACGGAGGCGGGCCGCAGTGGCCGGTTGTTGCGCACATCCGGTGCCGGGCCGGACCATCCGGTGCACCTGCACTTGGCCGAAACCGCCTATCTTAAAGCCCTTCTGATCGAACTCGATTGATGGCGCCGGGCTGCCCGACGCGGTACTCTCGCGATTCGGATCCTTCGAATGGCACGGGACAGCGATCATGGCGCGGGCAAGCGAGGCGGAATGGAACTCCACAGGCAAGGGCCGGATTGGGCCGGTTCTGGCCGGGGCGCTGCTGCTGGCTTGCGCCGTCATCCTTGCGGCCTGCGGCAACGAGAGCGCCACTGACGCCCCTGTGGACGCGGAGCAATCCGCCAGCGTGGCGTCCGTCTGGCCCCATGATAACAGCGATATTCCCGTTGATCCGGTTGTCACCTTCGGCCGTCTGGAGACGGGCCTGCGCTACGCCGTGCTGCACAATGAAACGCCGCGCAACACGGTCAGCCTGCGTCTTCATGTGGCCGCCGGCTCCTTGAACGAGACCGAGGACCAGCGCGGTCTCGCCCATTTCCTGGAGCACATGGCCTTCAAAGGCTCTGAAAACCTGCCCGGCGATGCTCTGGTCACGCTGTTGGAGCGCCGCGGTCTTGCTTTTGGTCCGGATACGAACGCCTATACCGGGTTTGAGCAGACCGTTTATATGCTTGAATTGCCCGAGGCCAATGCCGACCTTCTGCGCGAAGGTCTGTCCGTGTTCCGCGAAATCGCCGGTCGCCTGACCCTGGCCCCGGACGCCATTGAGGCCGAACGCGGCGTCATCTTGTCTGAACGCCGCGCCCGCAACACGCCCGCCGCCCGCCAGGTGGAAGCACTTTATGATTTCCTTGCCCCCGGCACCCGCGTCGCGAACCGCTTTCCCATTGGCACCGTTGAGGTGATTGAAACCGCGGACCGCGACCGGTTCGCCGCTTTCTATGAGGATCATTATCGGCCCGAGCGCATGATCCTTATCGCCGTTGGCGATGTGGACGCGGCCGATACCGCCCGCCTGATCGAAGAGCTTTTCGCGGATTTCATCCGTGAAGGGGAGGGCGCCTCTGACCCGCAGCCAGAGCCCCTCCGGGCCGAGACCATCCGCACCGGCCACTTCTTCGATCCTGACATCGCCACCCAGGTACAGCTTTATACCCTGCAAGACTATCAGGAACGCCCGGACACCGCCGCCGCCCGCCGCCAGGCCCTCATGCGTGCGCTTGGCCACAACATCCTCAGCCGTCGCTTGTTGAGCCTGTCACGGGCCCCTGATGCGGTGTTTCTGGGCGGATCAGCCAGCAGTTTTGATTTTTTCGAGGCCGCGCGCCTGTCTGCCGTCAGCCTGACCACCACGCCCGAACAATGGCCCGAAGCCGTCGCTCTGGCCGAACAGGAAGTGCGCCGGGCCCTGATGTTCGGCTTTCGTCAGGACGAGTTGGATGAACAACTCGCCAATTACGAAACCGCGCTGGTCAATGCGGTGGAAGCGGCCTCTACCCGCGATTCCGCGGCGCTGGCCGGTGGTTTGCTGGCGAGCCTTGCCAATGACGGGGTTTTTTCCACCCCTGAGACCGATCTGGCCTTGTTCCGCGCCACGGTCAGCACCCTGACCGTGGCCGATGTGGATGGCGCTTTCCGCCAAACCTGGGAGGGCCGACCGCCCCTTTTGTTCCTCGCCGGCAATCTGGATGTGGCCGATCCCGGCACCGCCCTCATTACCGCCTACGAGCAAAGCCAGACCGTTGCCCTGACCCCACCCGTCGAGCGCGCTCAAAGCACTTTCGCCTACACCGATTTTGGCCCCGCCGGCACGCTCGCCGAGCGCGACGTGGTGGAAGATCTCGGCATTATCCGTGTGCGGTTTGCCAATAATGTGCGTTTGAACCTAAAACCCACCGAGTTTGAAGCCGAAACCATCCGCATCTTGACCCGTGTGGGTGGCGGCCTGTTGGAAGCACCAGCCGATCAGCCGGGCCTGCCGCTTCTGGCCAATTACGGATTTCTGTCCGGTGGTCTGGAGGCGCATAGTCTGGATGATCTGGTGCGCCTTTATGCGGGCGTGACCGCCGATATCGATTTTTCCGTGGCCGCCGATGCCTTCGAATTCACAGGGATCACGGATGAAGAGGACCTGGACCAGTTCCTGAATCTGCTCACTGCTTATCTCTCCGCGCCCGGCTATCGAGAGGAGGCGGTGATCCGCTTCCGCAAGGGCCTCGACATTCTCTACGACTCCATCGACGCCACGCCCGCCGGGATTGTACAAAAGGACGTGGTGCGGATGATCCGCTCCGATGATCCCCGCTTCGGCCTGCCCGCTCCGGATGAGGCCCAGGCGCGCACCCTGGAGGAACTGCGCGATTGGCTCACCGGTCCGCTCACCGGCGGGCCGTTGGAAATCGGCGTCGTCGGTGATTTTGATCCCGACACGGTCATCGCGGCGGTCGCGCGCACGCTTGGCGCCCTGCCGGTCCGCCCAGCCGACCGCCCCCCCTATGACGCGGGCCGCGTGCTGCGCTTTCCCATGCTGGCCGATCCGCAAGTGCTGCACCATGGCGGCGAGCCGGACCGCGCTCTTGCTCAGGTCTATTGGCCCGTGCCCGACGGGCGTGAGCGGCTCACCGCGCGCCGCCTTACGGTGCTGGGCGAGGTGCTGCAACTGCGCCTGACCGAGGAAGTGCGCCGCGAGGCCGGCGCCACGTATTCCCCCATCGTGCGCACCAGCACCGGCACGGTGTTTCCGGACTATGGCTATGTGGTCGCCAGCCTTGATCTCGACCCCGCCGAGACGCCCGCTTATCTGGACCGCTTGCTGAGCATCGCCGAAGAGCTGGCCACCGATGGTCTGACCGAAGATGAGTTTCTGCGCGCCCGCACCCCGATCCTGGAATCGATCGAAGAGCAGATGGAACGCAATCCCTTCTGGCTCTACGGCGTAGTGACGCGGGCGCAGAGCGCGCCGCAGGAACTTGCTCATTTTCGCACGGTCATGGACACCTACGCCGCCATGACGAAAGATGAGGTAGAGGCCACGGCGCGCGCCTATCTGACGCCGGCGCGCGCCGCCCGTTTCATGGTGCTGCCGCCGCAGGAGGGCGGCGAGGGGACCGATCAGTAGCCGATGGCACTGCCGTCCTTGCGCATTTCCGAGGCGCCGTAGTACACGCCGGTCTCCGGATCGCGCAGGATCATCTGATAGCCGCCGAAGCCGCCATTGCCATCGACCACCACATGGCCGCGTGCTTCCAGTCCCGCACGCGCCTCCGCCGAGATGCCACTTTCCACGCGCAGCTCGCCCACACCGCCGGCCAGATCGCCCGTGGGTTCGGTGGAGCCGTCATGGCGCCAGCGCGCCACATCGCCCGCTTCCTGCACATTCATGCCGAAATCGATGATGTTGGTCAGCATCTGCACATGGCCCTGCGGCTGCATCGCACCACCCATCAGGCCAAAGCTCATCAGCGGCTGGCCGTCCTTCATCACAAAGCCGGGAATGATGGTTTGGAACGGCCGTTTGCCCGGCTCATACGCATTCGGATGATCGGCGTTCAGATTGAATAACTCGCCCCGGTTCTGCAGCATGAACCCCAGCCCATCCGGCACGAGCCCCGAGCCCATGCCCCGGTAATTGGACTGGATCAGCGACACCATCATGCCGTTCTTGTCGGCGACTGTCAGATAGGTGGTGTCCCCGTTCTCCAGCGCCGGTTCCCCCGGGCCGACAGTGTCCATCGCCCGTGCCGGATCGATCAGCGCCCGGCGCGCGGCGGCATAGTCCGGGTCCAGCAGACCCGCAAGCGGCACGGCGGAGAACTCCGGATCCGCGTAGTAGCGCGCCCGGTCCTCAAAGGCGAGGCGCTTGGCTTCCACCATCAGGTGGAGCGCCTCAGCGCTGCCCGCGCCCAAGGCGGCCAGGTCATAGCCTTCCAGGATTTGCAGCATTTGCAGCGCGGCCACCCCTTGGGTATTGGGCGGCAACTGATAAACATCATGGCCGCGATAGGATACGGTGGAGGGGTCCACCCAGGCGCTGCGATGGGCTGCCATGTCCTCATAGGTCAGATCGCCGCCAATGCGCTCCATGTAAGCGCCGATCTCTCGGGCGATCTCGCCGGTGTAGAAGGCCTCGCGCCCGCCCTCGGCAATGCGCTCATAGGTGCGCGCCAGATCCGGATTGCGGAACACTTCGCCCTCGCGCGGGGCCCGCCCGTCGATCAGATACGTGGCCTGTGCGTTCTCGAATTCGTTGAAGGCGTCCGGGGTCTGCGCCCGAATCTCCTCAAAGCGGCGGAAATTCAGCGCCCAGTAATAGGCAATGGTCTGGCTCAGCGGGTGCCCCTCCCGCGCATAGGTAATGGCTGGGTCCAGCACTTGGCGCATGGGCAGTTTGCCGAAGCGGTTCCACAGCTCGAACCAGCCATCGACCGCCCCGGGTACGGTCACCGGCAGATGCCCCACTGGCGGAATGCTGTTCTGCCCTCCCAGTTGCGTTTTCAAGTCCTCTAAAGTCCGCCCCTGCGGCGAGCGCCCCGAGGCATTGAGCCCATAAAGCGCGTCCGTTTCCGGGTCATAGACGATGGCGAACAGGTCGCCCCCAATGCCGCAGCCCGTGGGCTCCATCAGCCCCAGCGCCGCATTGGCCGCGATGGCCGCGTCCACCGCCGAGCCGCCCTGTTTCAGAATATCGATGGCCACCTGGCTGGCGAGCGGGTGGGCCGTGGCCGCCATGCCATGCACCGCCACCACCGGCGCGCGCGTGGCAAAGGCCTCACCGACGATCCGGTCGCCCCCGCCAATGCCCCGCTCCGCCGCCAGCGCGCTGGCTTCCAAACTCAGCATCATGCCTCCTACGGCCACACAGGCCAGCAGTGCCAGAGCCCCCTTTTTGAGCGTCCCAATCATGTCCCGGCCTTTCTCCCTTGTGATCTCACCCAAGCTTAGCAACACCGCCTCGCGCAAACCAACCACTCCCCCGTCAGAGCCACTGGACAGCCTGCTTCCGTTTGCCTATACCTGCCCCCTCGCCGCGGCAGATGAGGCCCAAGCCTCACCTCGCCCCCGGCCAAGCCCAGGTAGCTCAGTTGGTAGAGCAACGGATTGAAAATCCGTGTGTCGGTGGTTCGATTCCGCCCCTGGGCACCACATTGCCATCCAGCACAACCCAATTGAGACCGATCAGCCGCAGAATTCTGCGGCTTTTTTGTTTTGTCGCCGATGCGGTCCGGGGGGATTCAGCGCCTTTGGGGGGCTCAGACCACCTCCGGCAAACACGGGGTGGTTCACTTTAGCGCTAGAGCGCGCCCAAGAGCGCAGCCGAGGGTTTATGATGCGGCGGCGTGACCATGCTGACGCGAAGATCAGTCTCCAGAACGGACCGCCATCTCCATGACCGACAGCCGAGAGCTCTTTCCTTTCCCGACCGAATTGACGGCGGCGATGCTCGACTGGACGGCCGAGCGCATCAAGGAGGGCCCAGACCCGAGGCACGGAGCCCAGACCCTTGAAGCCTTGGAGCCCGTTCTCGGCGGCTCGATCACGGCAAGCGGGATCGGGGCGGATGCGGCATTCAAACTGTTTACACAGGCCATTGTGCCCTCGACCCGGCCCTTTGGGCATCCCACCAGCTTATCCTTCGTCGCGTCCGCGCCCTCTCGCGCCGCGTTGAGCTTTGATGCGGCCCTGGGCGCGGCGTCTATATTCGCCGGAAACTGGGATGGTGGAGCGGGGGCGATCTATGCGGAGAACCAAGCCCTGCGCTGGCTCGCCGACTTGGCCGGCTGGCCAGAGACGGCGGGGGGCGTGTTCGTCGCCGGTGGCACGCTGGGCAACTTATCGGCGCTGCATGCGGCGCGGGAGTGGCGAACACGGACAATCAAGAGGCCGGACCGCTGGGCGCTTCTCTGCTCGACGGAAGCCCACAGCTCTATCCACGCGGTCGCACGGGTTATGGATGTTGACCTCATCGAGGTCGAAACAGACTCAAAGGGCCGCATGTCCGCGGACGCCGCCAGGGCGCGGTTAAGCGACCCTGACCGGGTTTTCGCAGTCGTCGCCAATGCCGGCGCCACCAATTGCGGTGCGGTGGATGATATTGCCGGCCTCGCGGACCTCGCTCAAGACCATGGGCTGTGGCTGCATCTGGACGGCGCCTATGGCCTCGCGGCCCTTGCGGATCCCGCTGCCCGGCCGCAGTTCGCCGGTATCGAGCGGGCGGACAGCATGATCGTCGATCCGCACAAATGGCTGTTTGCGCCTTATGATAGTTGTGCTCTTCTCTATCGCAACGCGGCGACGGGGGCCGCCGCCCATGGGCAGCAGGCGGTCTATCTTGATACGGTCGATAAGACCCATTGGAACCCTTCCGACTACGCTCTGCATCTGACACGCCGGGCGCGCGGACTGCCGCTTTGGTACTCATTAGCTGTACACGGAACGGATACTTACGCCAAGGCCGTCGCCCGTACTCATGCCATCGCCCAAGCCATCGCCGACGGCATTGATGGTATGGATGGCCTGACCCTGTTGCTCGGCCCCCAGCTGACGGTCATCCTGTTTAAGCCAAACAGCATGTCGGAGGCTGATATGGTCACTTGGGCGGAACGGCATCGACGCTCCGGCGCGCTTTTGTGTTTGCCGACCCGGTGGCGCGGCACCATGGTGTTTCGCCTGTGCATCGTGAACCCGGAAACCGATCCCCGACAGGTCCTGAACGTCGTCTCCACGCTGCTCGCCTGACGGGGGCGAGCGGGAATGACCGGCCCCCTTGTGCGTTGCGCCAAGGCTGTGGCCTTTTTGGGGGGATGAACGGCATCCACCCCGTCTGGGGCCGCCGCCATTTGCGATATTGAAAACGCTGACCATAAAGCGGACGATATCGAGACGGGCGGTCTCAGAGGCTGGTGCGGGAGAAAACAACGCGACCAAGATGTCGCGAAGGGGGAGGGACGTGATGAAGCGTGCTCTGGGCGGCGTGGCCGTGTTGATCGTGATCCTGGTTTCGATCGGGGTCTGGGTTCAGAAATCGGAACTGCCAAAGTATCAAGAGGCGTTTTTGTATGCCTTTGGTCCGTATGAATTTGTGCGGTCTATTCAAGACCTGTCAGGGCAACGGCAAGCCCAGGACGGCTTGTTCACCACCGATGCCATTCGCGCTGCCAACCCAGAGTGGACTGACGGGCCGTTCCTGAACCGCCATATCCACAGCAGTCAGCTTGCAGATCATACCCGCCGATCTGTGACCACGCCGAACAATGACACGCTCTATACCTCCGCGGTTCTGGAACTCTCTGCCACGCCGGTGGAACTCCGTCTGCCCGATATGGGCGAGCGGTATAATTCGGTCGCGCTGATGGACGTCTTCACGGATCAATTTGCGCATATTGGCCCGCGCGAGACGGGCGGAGAGGGTGGGACTTATTGGATCATGGGTCCCGATGACACGTCGGCCGCGCCGCCTGGGGTCGCGGTGATCCGCGCGCCTGGGAATGATGTGTGGTTGCTGGCGCGAACATTTGTGTCCGGCCAATCGGATTTGGCGGCGGCCCAGTCGGCGCAGAGCGGGATTATCGTGCGACCAGTGTTCCCGGATCGCCCCGTGAAACCCTTCGCCTCACAAGTGAGCGATCTTGGCGAGTCAGAGAATTTCGTGGCCGTGGTGAACGAGGCGCTGGCGCGCAATCCCGATCATCCGCACACGCGGCGGGCCGTCAATTTTGCCGATGTCGGGCTTGGCAAAGACGCAACCCCTGGTCTGGTTGCGCGTTTTCTTTGGTCGCTCGTGACGCCCCAGGCCGAAGCAGCGATCACGGAGCAAGTGAATCGCCAATTGTCGGCCAATATGGGGTGGTCGGTTCCTCCGGATAATATCGGCTATTATGGCGAGGATGACCGGACGCGCGCTGCCATCGCGCTCATCGGCTTTGGGGCCTTACGGCGAGAAGACGCGATCTATTATCGGATGACCCAGACCGAAGATGGCGCCGTGCTGGATGGCACGAAGAGCTACCAGATGATCCTGCCTCCGGATGTTCCGGCCCAAGCCTTTTGGTCCATTGCCTTGTATGAACCCGATGAGACCGGCCGCTTCTTCTTTTATGAAAACCCAACGGGGCGCCATTCCCTCAATTCCGCGTCGGAAGGGCTGCGCGACCGAGCCGATGGCCGTGTCGTGCTGTCTATCGGGCCGAACGCGCCGGCGGGGCAGGAGGGAAACTGGCTGCCCACGCCCCGTGGCCCCTTCGCGGCGTTCTTCCGCGTTTACCATCCAACCGCCGACGCTATTGCCAACGGATGGATGCCGCCGCCGATCACGCCACAAGAGAACGGGGATTGAGCCGCCCGCCACCGTGGCTCTGTCCTCATCGGCAAACCTGTCCCGAGCGGGGT
>CAZVEE010000022.1:0-14096 GCA_964625525.1 uncultured Alphaproteobacteria bacterium
GTTTCAAGAGCCGGCAGGTTTCAAGAGCCGGCAGGTTTCAAGAGCCGGCAGGTTTTAAGAGGAAGACCGGCCATAGGCTTGAGAAACATGCGCACGGCCGCCGCGACGGTCGTGTCAATGCGATCCGGACACGGATCGATTTCGACGCGAAATATCGTTTTCTCAAAGACATCCGCCCGGCACAGTTCCAGAAATTGCGAGGCAGCGATGGTCGTGTCGTCGATTTCCAACGCACCGCGCGCCACATAATCATCCAGAACGCGCGCAAGGGCATCTCGACCGTTCATGGGTCCGGCTCGATAGAATTCCTCGCCGATCTCCGGGAAACGGATCACTTCAGCCAGGATAATCCGAAAAGTGGTCTGCCAGAACGGCGCCAGTAGAAAGCTCAGAAAGCGGTGTCCGAGCTGGGTGAGGAGCGCGCCAATCTCGCCGTCATAGGGCTCGGGAGTGAAAATCAACGTAGCACGGCGGCGGAATTCCGTGCGCATAGCCGTGCGGAACAGCGCCGGTTTGTCAGGAAAATAGTTATAGATCGTCCCTTTGGAGACTTTCGCGCGCCGGACGACTTCGTCCATGCTCGCGCCTTCATAGCCGAGTTCAAGAAAAACAGGCGTTGCCCCGGCAATGATCTGTTGGGCTTTGGGGCTATCCCAAACCTCGGGCCAGGGCGTGGCGGGTGTGTGCGGGCTACCAGCCATGGAACTCACTTTAATCGGGTACTGGCTGAGACTAACCTGCCCATAGCAAGTGGTAAAGTATGGGCTGTGCACACCCTGCGCATATCAGCCAGTTGGCGCCGGTGTGGCCTTCCGCCCTCCGAGCCAGACAGCCAGGTACACCCCAACCACCGCCACGGCCGGCAGGCCCGACACCATCCAGAACGGGTGGGGGATCACAGCCATGGTGTAGGCGCCCGCGATTAGGATCAGTCCGGCGGCGATCAACCCCGGCCAAATTTGATGGCGACCCACCAGGATCGCGGCAAGCGAGCCTGTAAAGACACCGATACCCCAGCCGATCACGGTTGCCGTTTTGGCGCCGAAGGGGATATTGCTCATGAACTTGGTCAGCGCCTCGGTATTTTCCGGCCCGATGCCGGAAATAAGCGGGTAGGCGCGACGGAACTGGTTAAACATCTCCTCCGGATCATCCGCACCCGGCGGTACGGGCAGGGGGAACATGACGCGCCCCAACGCCTCAACCAGAGCCACAAAACACACCCCCACAATGACACCGACCGCGATGCCACTCAGTTGTCTCCACATCAGCCCCACCCCTCATGAACGACCGGCACTCCGTCTTCCTCCGAAGAAAGCCACCGGCATGCACTGTCCCGTCGTCTCGTTGTCTGATCTGTCTGCTTACTGTTGATCCGTATTTGGATTATTCTCTTGTACTGGTCCAGGCCGGCAACCGGCCTTCTTCCACCCCGTGACACGCCACCGCCGTGTGACCATGGTGCGTCATCTGCGGGTCTTCGGTGCGGCAGCGTTCATTGGCAAAGGGGCAGCGCGGATGAAAATGACACCCCGATGGCCGGTCGAGCGCATTGGCCACGTCACCGCGCACGGCATCCTCGCGCGTGTGTGCGGCCTCCAGGCTTGGGATGGCCTCCATCAACATGCGGGTGTAGGGATGACGCGGCGCAGAAAACAGCGCATCCGCATCGGCGATTTCCACAATCCGCCCCAGATACATGACGCCGACCCGGTCCGCCATATGCGAGATCACCGCCAGGTCGTGGCTGATAAACAGATACGTGAGCCCCAGGTCCCGCTGCAGTGCCTTCATCAGGTTTAGGATCTGCGCCTGCACCGACACGTCGAGCGCCGAGGTCGGTTCGTCGCAGACCAGAAAATCCGGCCGGCTCGCCAGCGCCCGGGCGATGGAAATGCGTTGGCGTTGACCTCCGGAAAAGGCGTGTGGAAACTTTTCCGTGTCCGCCGCTGCAAGCCCCACCTGGGTGAGCAGGGCGCGCACGCGTTCCTCGCGTTCCGCCCGCGGCACACCGGCCACCGCCATGGGCTCGCCCACAATATCGCTCACTGTCCAGCGCGGATTAACGCTGGCAAAGGGATCCTGAAAGACCATTTGCAGCCGCCCGCGGCCGATGGCGCCACCGCCGCCCGGCGCGCTCACAGGCTCGCCGTTGAACAGCACCTGGCCCTCGCTTGGCTCCACCAGACCCACGGCAATGCGCGCCAGCGTGGACTTGCCGCAGCCGCTCTCGCCCACGAGCCCAAATGTAGTGCCTTCCGCGATATCAAAGCTGACCGCGTCGACGGCCGGCAGCAAGGTCCGGTCCGTGCCCGTCAAGGCACGGATGATCAGGGAGGGTGACAGGTCGAAAATCTTGCTGACCCGGTCAATGCGCAGCAGCGCGGTATCGCTCATGACCGGGCCTCCCCGCCACGCAACAGCCAGCAGGCCGCCGCGCTCCCAGACCCTGGCATCAGGTCCGGGCGCTCCTGGTCGCACGGGTCAAAGCGATGCGGGCAACGCGGATGAAAGGCGCAACCTGGCGGTACTGATCCCGGGCGCGGCATAGATCCCTCAATATGGGCCAGCTCTGTATGGCGTGCCCCGATACGCGGGATCGAGGCCATCAGGCCCTGGCTATAGGGATGGTTCGGGGCGCTGACCACATGAGCCACCGGCCCGATCTCCGCCACCCGGCCCGCATAGAGCACCGCCACCCGGTCGCAAGTTTCGGCGATCACGCCCATATCGTGGCTCACCAACATCACGGCTGCTCGGTGGTCGCGCGCCAGGCGCTTCAAAAGCGCGATGATTTGGGCCTGGACCGACACGTCGAGTGCAGTGGTTGGTTCATCGGCGATAATGAGCGCCGGCTTGTGGGCGAGCGCCAGCGCGATCACCACCCGTTGCCGCATGCCGCCTGAAAACTCGTGCGGATACTGATGAACGCGCGTCTCCGGCCCGGGGATCCCCACCTCGTCCAACAGCTCCACCGCCGCCTTGGGCGCGTCGCTCGCGCTCATGGCGGAATGGGCGCGCAGGGTCTCACTCAGTTGGTCGCCGACTTTGTAAAGCGGGTTGAGCGAGGTCAGCGGATCCTGGAAGATCATGCCGATCTGTGCGCCGCGAATGGCGCGCATCTCATTGGCAGGCAGGGTGTCAATGCGCCGACCGCGAAAGCGGATCTCGCCGGCCGCGACGCGCGCAGGCGGTTCCAGAAGGCCAATCACCGCGGCGCCCGTGAGTGACTTGCCCGCGCCGGACTCGCCCACGACGCCCAGCACTTCGCCTTCCGAGATGTCGAAGGATACGCCATCGACCGGGTGCAAGAGCGCCTTGCGGGTGGGAATCTCCACCACCAAATCACGCACACTGAGGACGGGATCGGTCATCGCCGCCTCACTGTAGTTTCGGGTTCAGCACATCGCGCAGCCAATCTCCGAGCAGATTGACCGCGAGCGCCAGAACCACCAGGGCGAGGGCGGGGAACATGGTGATCCACCACTCTCCGGAAAACAGGAAATCGTTACCGATGCGGATCAGCGTCCCCAGCGACGGTGTGGTTGGCGGCACGCCCACCCCCAGGAACGACAATGTCGCCTCCAAGATGATGGCAAGCGCCAGGCCGATGGTGCCGATCACCAGCACTGGCCCGGTAATGTTGGGCAGGATATGACGCAGCAAGATTGACCCGTTCGAGGTGCCGATAATGCGTGCCGCGGCCACATAGTCCCGCGTCTTTTCCGCCATAGTGCCGCTGCGCACCACCCGGGCATATTGCGGCCAGTTGGAAATGCCGATGGCAAAGATCAGCACCCACAGGGCCAGGTCCTCGCGCACGTCCGGGAATGAGCTGCGCACGATCCCATCCACCATGAGCGCGATCAGCAGGGCTGGAATGGTCAACTGAATATCCGCCAGCCGCATGAGCGCCGCGTCGATCCAGCCGCCCGCGAAGCCGCTCAATAGGCCGATAGCCACGCCCAGCACGATGGAAAACAGCACCGAGGCAAAGCCGACCAGGAGCGAAATACGGCTGCCATAGAGAATAGCCGACAACACGTCGCGCCCCTGATTATCCGTCCCCAGCGGAAAGGCCCAGGTGCCGCCGTCTTCCCAGACCGGCGGCAGGAACGCGTCCAACAGCGACAATTGCGCCGGGTCAAAGGGGTTCTGCGGAGCCACATAAGGGGCAAGCAAGGACACGGTGACGAAGATCAGGGTCACCACGGCGGCCAGGATCACCAGCGGCGAGCGCACGAAACTGTAGACGAGGGCGCTGTCCGCGGCCCGGGCGAAAAAGCCGGTCGGCTCTGCCGTGGGGGGTGAGGGGGGGTGCGTCATGTCCCGCGCCCTCCCGATTGGGCGGCGCGCAGGCGCGGATCAATGGCGTAATAGAGGACGTCCACGACGAAATTCACAATGACGAAAATCAAACTCGCCAGCACCAGATAGGCCGACATGATCGGCACATCGGCGAACTGCACCCCTTGAATGAACAAAAGGCCCATGCCCGGCCACTGAAACACAGTCTCGGTGATGATGGAAAAGGCGATCAGCCCGCCCACTTGCAAACCCACAATGGTGATCACCGGCAGCAAGGTGTTCTTCAGCGCATGGCCGAAATAAACGGCCCGGTCGGGCAGGCCCCGCGCGCGCGCGAACTTGATATAATCCGTGCGCAGCACTTCCAGCATCTCCGCGCGCACCAAGCGCAGAATAATGGTGAGCTGATAAAGCCCCAACGTGATCGCGGGCAGCACCACCGAGGCCCACCAGGCCTGGCTCAACACCCGCGTTTCGACGCCAAAGACCTCCACCGGATCCCCGCGCCCGAAAGAGGGCAACCATTGCAGCGTCACCGCGAAAATGAAGATCAGCAGAATGCCGACGACAAAGGTGGGCAACGATACGCCGATGAGCGAGATCGTCATCACCGCTTGCGCCAGCAGCGCATTCACAATCCCCCCCACAAAGGCAAGTCCGCTCATGGCGATGCCCGCCCGCGCCAGCACCTGATGCGCATGGGCCGCGCTGAGGCCCAGGATCACGAGCCCTATCGCCACGACGGCGAGCGCGGGGATCGCCGTCAGCCCAAAGGCCGTGTCGATCAGCAGCCAGATCGGTCCCCCGATCATCACCGCCTGAATCAGCAGCGCATGGCGCGACAGCACCGCGGTTTCGGCGCTGCGGCCTTCCAGGATCTGTGTGGCTGGGTTCTCTCGATGAATGGCCGTGAAGACGCCAAAGCCGATCCCCAGCACGACCGCGAACACCGCCGACACGGCCACGAGTTCCAAAGTGGCCGGCAGACGTTCCGCGATCAGATCTTGCACAGGACGTTGAAGGCGGTACGAGATCCCAAAATCACCCTGAAGCGCGTTGCCGACAAAGCGGAGAAACTGCACCGATAACGGATCGTTGAGACCCAAATCTTCGCGCAGCCGCTCCCGGTCTTCCAGGGTCGCTTCCTGGCCCACCAGATTGCTGATTGGGTCGCCGATAAAGTTTGACAGCAAAAACGCCGCGAGCGCCACCACCAGCATCACGCCGACGGCTTGAACCATGCGGCTCAGGATCATGGTCAGAAAGGGCATGTTGTCCCCGCGCCCTTACTCGAACCGGCCCCAGAAGAAGCGCGGCTGGTTGTCCACCACAATCGGCATGTCGAAATCGTCCGTCAGCGCCCAATTGATCACTTGATGGTGCAGCGGCACATACACGATGTCATCGGTGACGATGGCCCAGGTTTCCGCGATCAGAGCGTTGCGGGCGTCTCGGTCGATTTCCTCGCCCATGGCGTCGATCAGGTCATCGACCCGCGCATTGGCATAGTTGGCGGCATTCCACGTGCCCTGGCTGCGGTAGAGATAGGAGAACACATATTCGCTATCGACCGTCGCCGCATTCCAGCCCAAGAGATAGAAATCCGTTGTCCGGTTCTCGATCTTGGGAAAGTGAAGCGACTTGGGCAGGGCGTCGAGGGTAACGCGGATGCCGGCCCGCGCCAGCATGCCAACCACCGCCTGACAGATCGCCTCGTCATTCACATAGCGGTCATTGGGGCAGTCGAGGGTGACGTCGAACCCGTCCGGATAGCCCGCGTCTTCCAGCAATTGGCGCGCCGCGTTGGTGTCGTGCTCCAGGCGGGTGTCCAACTCCGGCGTGTAGCCATTGATCCCTGGCTGGATGATCACGCCGGCCGGCACGGACTGGCCGCGCATAATGGCGCGCTGAATCGCGTCCGCGTTGATGGCCTGATAGACCGCCTGGCGCACTCGGCGATCAGCGAAGGGATTACGGTCGGTGACGCTGGAAGAGGTCAGGGTCGGCGTGCCCTGGTTCAAGCCCAGAAAGATCGTGCGCAATTGCGGCGCGGCCTTCAGGCGCAAGCCGCGGGTGCGGTCAATACGCTGCAGATCTTGAAGCGGCGGATCGATGATGAAATCTAGTTCGCCCGACAGCAGCGCCGCGACCCGTGTGGCGTCATTGGCGATCGGGCGGAAGCGAATTTCATCGATATTGTGCGGGGACTCGCTCAGGCCCCACCAGTCGTCATTGCGCGACATGATGGTGCGCACGTCCGGTTCGCGCAGGTCGAGCTTGAACGCGCCCGTGCCGTTGGCATTGCGCACGGCGTAGTTTTCCTCGCCTCTGGCGCGCTTTTGCACACGCACAACGTCATTGGCCTCGGCCCAGGCCTGCGACATCATGAAAGTTGTGGTGAGGTTCTCCAGCAACAGCGGTGTCGGCGCATAGGTGATGAGATGGATCGTCTCCGCGTCGATGATCACCACCTCTTTGACGGGCTCCACATAGGTGGAGAAATCCGAATTCTCCGTCTGCGCCCGTTCGATGGAGAACTTGATGTCTTCAACGGTCAGCGGTGTGCCGTCGTGGAACCGCACATCTTGGCGGATTTTGAACTCCCAGGTCGTCGGA
Organism: uncultured Alphaproteobacteria bacterium; assembly: GCA_964625525.1. Classification (GTDB taxonomy): domain Bacteria; phylum Pseudomonadota; class Alphaproteobacteria; order JAJFIK01; family JAJFIK01; genus CAZVEE01. Next base: position 6,925 of record CAZVEE010000022.1, read on the forward strand.
TCAAGCGTGCGCCAGGACGTGGCCAGCGCCGGAATGATTTCCAGGTCCGGGTTCCAGCGCACCAACGGTTCATAGACTTGCAACAGGGCGGCAATGGTCGGCGTTTCGTTCTGCGCATGCGGATCGAAGGTCAGCGCGTCCCCCTGGCTCGACCAGCGCAGCACATTGCGCTCCGTCTGCGTGCCCGTTGCCTGAGCGTGCGCGTCCGACAGCCCGACCATCAGGCCAATCAGAACCGCGACGCATGCCAAAACCCGCTGCATGGGCATCAACCCCTTTTTCTGCGCGTCGGTCTTTGGACCGCACGCGCCCCTCTCAATCTGACTGTCAGCCTAACCGGCAGGGGTGAAAAGTCCAGCAAGGCCGGGCCAGGATAACCTCGGTGCAGGTGTAGGGTCGCGAGTTTACAGCCTGACCGAGAAACCAGAACGGGCCGCGACTGGCGCGGCCCGTTCCGAGTGTATTCTGGTGTGCGGTGGTCTTAGACCGAGTAGTAGAGATCGAACTCCACCGGGTGCGGCGCAGTTTCAAAACGCACCACTTCTTCCATTTTCAGCTCGATATAGGCGTCGATCTGGTCGTCATCCATGACGCCGCCCTTTTTCAGGAAGTCCCGGTCCGCATCCAGGCTCTCCATGGCTTCGCGCAAGTTGCGACACACGGTCGGCACGTTTTGCAGCTCTTCGGCCGGCAGCGCGTAGAGATCCTTGTCGAGCGGATCGCCCGGGTGGATCTTGTTTTCGATGCCGTCAAGGCCGGCCATCAGCATCGCGGTGAACGCCAGATAGGGATTGGCGGCCGGATCGGGGAAGCGGATTTCCATGCGCTTGCCTTTGCGCGACGGCGCATAGGGAATGCGGCAGGAGGCCGAGCGGTTGCGCGCGGAATAGGCCAGCAGCACCGGCGCCTCAAAGCCCGGCACGAGACGCTTGTAACTGTTCGTGGACGGATTGGTGAAGGCATTGATGGTGCGCGCGTGGCGCAGGATGCCGCCGATATAGTAGAGCGCCGTGTCCGACAGATCCGCGTAGCCCGAACCCGCGAACACCGGCTCGCCGCTTTTCCAGATCGACTGGTGCACGTGCATACCCGAGCCGTTGTCGTTGTAGACAGGCTTGGGCATGAAGGTCGCGGTTTTGCCATAAGCGGCCGAGACCTGATGCACGATGTATTTATACATCTGCATGCGGTCAGCCATGGTTAGCATGGTGGCGAACCGCATGCCCAACTCGTGCTGCGAGGGTGCCACTTCGTGGTGATGCTTTTCCGGCTCCAGGCCCATTTCGGTCATCACGGAGAGCATTTCGGAGCGCAGGTCCTGGCCGCTGTCCACTGGCGGCACCGGGAAGTAACCGCCCTTGGCGCGCGGACGGTGGCCCAGATTGCCGACGCCCTCATAATCCGTGCCCGTATTATAGGGGCCTTCCGTAGAGTCGATCTCAAAGCCCGAGACATTCTGTTCCACCGACCAGCGCACATCGTCGAAGACGAAGAACTCGGCTTCCGGGCCAAAGAACGCCGTGTCGCCGACGCCGCTTTGCATCAGATAGGCTTCCGCGCGCTTGGCGGTCGAGCGGGGATCGCGGTTATAGGCTTCGCCCGTGGAGGGCTCCAGCACGTCACAGAACAGCACCAGTGTCGGCTGCGCCATGAACGGGTCCATGACCGCGCTCGCCGCGTCCGGCTTCAGGTTCATGTCGGACTCGTTGATTGCCTTCCAGCCGGCGATGGAGGAGCCGTCGAACATGGTGCCTTCTTCGAAGAAGTCAGCATCCACCATGGAGGCGTCGAGCGTCACGTGCTGCCACTTGCCGCGCGGATCGGTGAAGCGCAGGTCCACGAACTTGACGTCCTTGTCCTGCATCATCTGAAGGACGGAATTGGCATCGGTCATGGGAGAATTCCCTCGGGTTCGAGTGAGCGGATGACGGAGCTCCGATTGAAGCTCCGAGAAAAGCGGGCGCTGGTCCTCATGGCGTCCGCACGCGCAACAATGGACGCACCGGACCACCGTGCCGGAGGGATCCCGCCCGGCAGCCGGCGCGCACCTGGATCGCGCTTAGATGGCTTCCAAACCTGATTCTCCCGTCCGGATGCGCACTGCATCTTCCACGGGAGTGACGAAGATCTTGCCGTCGCCGATGCGGCCCGTGCGCGCGGCGGTCTGAATGACTTCTATGGCCCGCGCCACTTGATCGTCGGCGATGACGATCTCCAGTTTCACTTTTGGCAGGAAATCGATCACGTACTCCGCGCCGCGATAGAGCTCGGTATGGCCTTTCTGGCGCCCAAACCCCTTGGCTTCGGTCACGGTGATGCCCTGCAGGCCGATGTCTTGGAGGGCTTCTTTCACCTCGTCAAGCTTGAACGGCTTGATGATGGCTTCGATCTTCTTCATCTGCGCGCCTTGATCATATGAGCCAGAGGGCCGGGGGCGTCCCGGGGCCGCGAGTCCGGCAATCAGACCGCGATCCTGCGCCGCGAGGATAAGACAATTCGCCGCGAATCCGAAAGACCTCGCTGGCATCGTCTCTGGGACCGCCCTTGCCAGCCTCGCCTCGGCCGGGCCACGCTCAGCAAAGCCATATCGTTTGGAAAGCCATATCGTTTCGAAAGAATGCCGAGGGAGCCGCCATGTCGCCCACTGATCCCACCACTGCGCCCGATCCCCGCACGCCGGTCCTTGTGGGTGCCGCCCAATTCACCGAGCGACGCAAGCCAGAGGACGCCCTGACGGCCCTGGAGATGATCGAAAAGGCCGCACGCGGTGCGCTCGGTGATACGGGCTCGGATCTGGTCCTGCCGGCCCTCGATACGCTGGTGGTGGTGGGTTTTACGGTGGACGCCCCGGATTTTCCCGTGGCCGATCTCGCCAAGCCCAGCAATCCGCCGCGCAGCTTAGCCAAGGCCCTTGGCATCGCACCGCGCCGCGAGATCTACACCCATATGGGCGGAAACACGCCTCAAATGGCGGTCAACCGCCTGGCTGAGGACATCGCACAAGGCGAGGTGGAAGCAGCTCTGGTGGTGGGGGCAGAGTTCCTCAACAGTTACATGAAGCTGATGGGCGCCGGCGCCGATCTCAGCGCCTGGGCCGTTGACGACGGGACGCCGGGCGAGGTGTGGGGGGATCCACGCCCAGGGACAACGGCCCAGGAGACCGCCCACGGCCTCAACTATCCCGCCAACACCTATCCGCTGTTTGAAACCGCCATCCGTCATGCGCGCGGCCGCACTCCAGAGGCCCATGCCCTGGCCATGGGGCGCCTGTTCAGTGGCCTGTCCAAAGTGGCGAGCGAAAACCCGCTATCCTGGTTCCCCACCTATCGGACGGCCGAGGAGATCGCCACCGTCAGCGAGCGCAACCGCATGGTGGGCTACCCCTACACCAAGTACATGAACGCGGTGATCCAGGTGGATCAGATGGCCGGCCTGATCATGACCAGCGCCGGCAAGGCCGCCGCCCTCGGAATCCCCAAGGAAAAATGGGTGTTTCTGCATGGCTGTGCCGATGCCACGGACCTGTTCCACGTGACCGAACGTGTCGATCTCCATTCCTCGCCCGCGATCCGCCTGTGCGGCCAGCAGGCGCTGGGCATGGCCGGTTGGAGCGTGGCCGATCTCGACCACATTGATCTTTATTCCTGCTTCCCGTCTGCCGTTGAGGTGGCTTGCGCCGCGTTGGGGCTGGCCGAAGACGATCCGCGCGGCCTCACTGTGACGGGTGGGCTGCCCTATTTCGGCGGTCCGGGGAACAACTACGCCATGCACTCCATCGCCACGATCATGGAGCGTGCGCGCGCCGCGCCCGGTTCCAAAGGACTAGCGACCGCCAATGGCTGGTATCTCACCAAGCATGCCATGGGCCTTTACTCCACGACGCCCGTGCTCGGAGCGTGGACACGCGAGGCGCCCTCGGTCTTGCAAGGCCGTCTTGATGCCATGGCGCATCCGGCCGTTGATCCGGCGCCGAACGGGCCCGCAACGATCGAGGCCTACACGGTGGTGCACAGCCGCGAGGCCATGCGCATGGGCCTCGTGATCGGCCGGCTCGCCTCCGGGGCCCGCTTCCTGGCCCACACGCCCGATGACCAAGCCGTGCTGCGCGATCTCATGAGCCGTGACCAGGTGGGCCGCGGGGGCACTGTGACGCCGGGACAGGGTGGCGCGGTGAACCGCTTTGTGCCCGCTTAGGGTCTTTACGCGTAACGCGCTATACTGACGGCTGGTACACCAAAGGGAGGAGGCGCGCCATGCCCCGTTTTCGCCGGCGGCCCATCATTGTCGAAGCTGAACAGTTTCTGCCTGAGCAAAACGCGGTTCCCTCTGGGGTCCTCAAGCGCGACGACGGGCGCTATTATGTGGAGACTCTGGAGGGACCGCTCACCGTCTCGCCGGGCGACTGGATCATCACCGGCGTGCAGGGCGAGATTTATCCCTGTAAGCCCGACATCTTCACTCAAATCTACGAACCCGCCGCCGACACCTGACGCGCGGGGTCAGCGTAAAGGACGGACCATCATGGCCACGCTCTATCTGGTGCGCCACGGCCGCGCGGCCGCCGGCTGGGATCAGGACGCCGACCCGGGCCTCGACGAAGTGGGCCGCATGCAGGCCCATGCCATGGCCGAGCGGGTGGCGCCTTTGGGCCCGCTGCAATTGGTAACAAGCCCCATGCGCCGCTGCGTGGAAACGGCCGCGCCGCTCGCCGCGGCCTGGGGGCGGGAACCGACGGTGGAGCGCGGCGTCTCCGAAGTCACCTCGCCGACCCCCGATCTCAAGGCGCGGACCCAATGGTTGCGCGGCTTCCTTGCGGGCGGCTGGAGCGAAGCGGATGCAGATCGGCAGGTCTGGCGCGCCAATGTCATCCGTGCTCTGTTGGATCTGCCTCAGGACACCGTGGTGGTGACCCATTTCGTTGTCATCAATACGGCTGTGGCGCAGGCGACGGGGGCCGAAAAGGTCGTCAGTTTTCACCCGGACAATTGTTCTGTCACGGTCCTGCGCACGGTGATGGATGAACTCCATGTCGTCGAACTCGGTGCCGAGATGGACACGCAAATCCTCTAACATCGGAATGCTCCCATGGCCGACACCCCGCGCCACCGCGCCAGCGTGCTCAGCGTTGCGGAAATGGGCGCGGCCGACCGGCTGGCCATGGCCGCTGGTGTGCCCGGCATCGATCTGATGGAACAGGCCGGCCGGGCCCTAGCGCAGATCGCGCTCGCTGGCCGGGCGCCGGGGCATCTGGTTGTCGTGGCCGGGCCCGGGAACAATGGTGGCGACGGCTATGTGGCGGCCCGGCTTGCGCGCGATTGGGGCTGGCCGGTGTCGCTCCTCAGTTGGGGCGACCCGGCGGCCTTGACCGGTGACGCGGGGGAAGCCGCTCGCCGGTGGAACGCGCCGGTGGTCCCCGCAAGCGCGCAGGGACTGGCCGATGCCACCCTCATCATCGATGCCTTGTTCGGCGCTGGTCTCTCCCGGCCGCTTGACGGGGAGGCCGCCGCGCTGGCCCGGGCCATGACCGCCCATCCCGCGCCCGTTGTCGCCGCTGATATTCCCAGCGGTCTTGACGGGACGACCGGTCAGCCACCGGGCCCATGTGTGCGGGCTGATGCCACTGTCACCTTCTTCCGGCCCAAACCCGCCCATGTGCTGCTGCCGGGGCGGGCGCTGTGTGGCGCGGTGCATGTGGTGGATATCGGCATTCCGCACATGGTGCTCGACACGATCGGCCCGCGCCTGTTCGCCAACACGCCAGTCTTGTGGGATCCGCTGTTCCCGCGTTTGGCCTGGGACACCCATAAATTCGCCCGCGGTCACACGGCCGTGCTCAGTGGCGGGCCACTTGCCACCGGGGCCGCGCGCCTGTCGGCTCTCAGTGCCCTGAGGGTCGGCTCGGGCCTTGTGACGCTCGCCTGTCCTCGTAACGCGGCGTTCTCCGCCGCACACCACGTGACGGCCGTCATGGTGCGGAGCATCGCGGACGCAGCCGACCTCATGACCTTCTGTAATGACCGTAAGGTCTCGACGCTGGTCCTCGGCCCTGGCGCCGGCGTCACGCCCGAGACCCGCGCCTGTGTCGAGGCGACCCTGGGCTCCGGTCGCGCCGCCGTTCTCGATGCCGATGCGCTCACGGTGTTCGCTGAGGCCCCCAGCGCGCTCTTTGCCGCCGCCGGTCCTCAGACCGTGCTCACACCCCATGACGGCGAGTTCGCGCGTCTGTTCCCGGATCTGGTGCCGGGGCAGGGGGCCGCGCGCATCGCCGCTGCCCGCACCGCGGCCGCACGGGCCGGTGCTATCGTCGTGCTCAAGGGCCCGAACACCATCATTGCCGCGCCCGATGGGGCGGCGGCGATCACCAGTGACGCCCCGCCGACACTGGCCACCGCCGGCTCGGGGGACGTGTTGGCGGGCCTCATTGCCGGGCTGCTGGCCCAGGGCATGCCCGCCTTCGAGGCCGCTTGCGCCGGTGCCTGGCTCCATGCGGATGCGGCTCGGCGCTTTGGCCCGGGCCTGATCGCGGAGGATTTACCGGCGCTCGTGCCGCAAAGCCTTGCTGCGGTAGAAAATGGGCGTGTGAACTCTTGAACCGGGACCGCATCCGGTTGCACTCTCCCGTCTTACAGATAAAGGGCCGTCGCAAGGGCGGTCGAGAGGAGAGCCAGCCCATGCGTTTTGCCGAGTTTCCCGAGACCCACCGCGTTGAGATGCTCGACCAGGTGCCGGAACTGTCCACGGCCATCACTCGTGCCATGGCGCTTGTCGCCGCCGCCGATGGCTGGGCGGACGCGGAGGAAGTGGAGCAGCTTCTGCGCTGGATTGAGATCTTCACGGGTACCGACCGCCCCCGCGAGGAGGCCTTGCGCTATATCGAGGCCACGGTCGCCATGCCCGAATCGGACTGGCCAGACCTGTTCGTCGAGGCACGGGGCCTGTCGCTTGCAAACAAGCAGACGGTGCTGAAATGCTGCCTGCTCATGGCTATGGCCGACGGCGAGATCTCCGAACCGGAACTCGACCGCGCCGCCCGCATCGCCCATCTCATCGAACTTGATTTCGAGGGCTTTGAAGCCGTCGTCGACCACTGCTACGAGCTCGTCAGCCGCGCGAAGCAATAAATATGGATGCTCGTAAGGAGCCATTCACCGGCGAGATTTCATTGCACATAA
>CAZVEE010000022.1:14196-42313 GCA_964625525.1 uncultured Alphaproteobacteria bacterium
AGATTTCATTGCACATAAACGAACTGACGCTTACGTTTAGATCATACCGGCCAACGGCGTGCTGTTGGTTCAAAGGCCGTCTCTGGCGTAAGTCAGAGCGGCCTTTGCTGTATTAAGGTCATGCCATGCGCGTGAATGTTTATGTCGATGGCTTCAATTTGTATTATCGAGCTTTGCGCGGGACCGCGCATAAATGGCTAAATCCCGTTCTGCTCGCCCAAAGCCTATTGGATCTGGAAGACGTTGTTGGAACGGTTCGGTACTTCACAGCGAATGTAAGCCCTCGAGCCGGGGACGCTCTTGCACCGAAACGCCAAACGCTCTATTTGCGCGCATTGAGGACACTGCCGCAGATTAAAATTCACTACGGGCGCTTTCTGACCAAAAAAAAGATGCGCCCTCTAACGGCCGATCCGACGCAGTATGTCAGGGTCCACGACACAGAAGAAAAGGGTTCCGACGTTAATTTGGCGTCGTACCTTCTTCATGACGGTTGGCAGGATCGCTATGATGTCGCTTTGGTTGTGTCCCAGGACTCCGACCTGTGTGAGCCCATTCGGTTGGTCAAAGATGATCTGAAGAAGACAATCGGCGTTGTTTGGCTTGAAGCGACCTCCCCGAGCCGGCGTTTTCGCAGTTGTGCGTCGTTCATTCGCCACGCCACGCCGCCCCGCCTCGCGGGTGCTCAATTTCCGATCCGACTTATGGGACGAGATGGTCACCCCATTGATTGCCCCGAGGCTTGGCTGGCGCCATCAAATTCAAACTGATGGGATTGTTCCAACGTCCCCGGCTTGCGGCCCCGGCATTTGTGCTATAGACAGCGGCGTCTTTAGGGGCGGCTCGCGAGGGCTCAGCCCAGGCGAGATCCGCCGACTGGACGCGCGGGCGTGGTGGAACTGGTAGACACGCAAGATTTAGGTTCTTGTGCCGCAAGGCGTGGGGGTTCAAGTCCCTCCGCCCGCACCAACGGCTCCCCCTCAGATATGGCAGATCTCAGGCAGAATTTCTCCGCCCCGACCGGGCGCCGCGCGGCGCTGGTGGCGGCAACCAGACAAGAAGGTGGGGTGTCCCATGGAAGTCACTGAAACCCTCTCCGAAGGGCTGAAGCGCGCATACACGGTCCGGGTGCCGGCGGGCGATCTGGATGAACGTCTGACAACCAAGCTCGACGAGATCAAAGGCACCGTGGCGCTCAAGGGCTTCCGCCCCGGTAAAGTGCCCGTGTCCTTCCTGAAAAAGACCTATGGCAAGGCGCTGATGGGCGAGATTGTCGAGCAGATGGTCTCCGAGACATCCGACAAAGCTCTGTCCGAGCGAGACTTGCGCGCCGCTCTCCAGCCCAAGATCAAGCCCGAAGGTGAAATCGAAGAGGTGATCGCCGGTCAGGCGGACCTCGTCTACAGCATGGAGGTGGAAGTCCTGCCCGAGGTCGAGGTAACCGACCTCAAGGCCCTTGAGCTGGAACGGATCACCGCCGAGATTGCCGATACGGAAATTGAGGAAGCCATCCAGCGCATTGCCGACCAGCAGAAAAGCTACGTGGCGCGCGAGGACGAGGAAGCCGCCGAGGACGGCGACCGTCTGACCATTGATTTCAAGGGTGATCTGGAAGGCGAGCCGTTTGAAGGCGGCTCTGGCGACAGTGTCAATCTGGTTATCGGCTCGAACCAGTTCATTCCAGGCTTTGAAGAGCAACTGATCGGCGCCAAAAAAGGCGATGAAAAGGACGTCAATGTCACGTTCCCGGACGATTACGGTGCGGAGCACCTGGCTGGTAAGGCCGCGCACTTTGCGGTGACCGTTCAGGAGGTCGCCAAGCCCGAAGACGTCACCGTGGACGACGAGTTCGCCAAAAAGCTGGGCCTGGAAAGCCTGGAGAAACTCCAGGAACTGATGCGGGAACGCATCAAGGAAGATTACGCCCGCATGAGCCGCCTGCACCTAAAGCGAGCGCTGCTCGACGCCCTCGACGAGCGCCACAGCTTTGATTTGCCGCAAGGCATGGTCGATGCGGAGTTCCTCCAGATCTGGAATCAGGTTGAACAGGACATGAAGCAGCGCAACGCCACCTTCGAAAGCGAAGGCAAGTCGGAAGACGAGATGAAGACGGAATATCGGGGCATCGCCGAACGCCGCGTGCGCCTTGGTCTCGTGCTCTCGGAAGTCGGCCGCCAGAACAATCTGTCCGTGGCCAATGATGAACTGAACCGCGCACTGATGGAGCGGGCTCGCCAGTTTCCAGGCCAGGAAAAGCAGGTCTTCGACTATTTCCAGAAGAACCCGAACGCCGTTCAGGAGATCCGCGCCCCCCTGTTTGAGGACAAGGTCGTGGATTTCATCGTCGAACTGGCCACGGTGAACGAGCGCACCGTTTCCAAGGAAGAACTGTTCAAAGATCCCGAGGACGACGAAGTCTCCGCCGCCTGACGATCCGGCGCGGCAAGACTCACAATCCGGCGGCAGTGTCTGGAAAGGCACTGCCGCTTTGTGTATCTGCCGGGAAGAACAGTTCGATCCGAACATCGCTCAGGGTCAGGTCCTCGGCTGTGTTGAACAGGGCCTGGAGCGAGATCAGCGATATGGTGCGCCCCTTTAGTGTAATCTGTGTGGGAATGGCCGCCGGCATCGGTGTTTCCGCATTGGACTGAGGCACGATGGCTGCCAGTTGCTCGGCCGCCTTGGCGGTCGCGTGATCGTGCCGGCGCCGCGCTTCGGCATTCAGCCGACTTGCCAGGTGGGAGACCACTTCCTGCCAGTTCACCACCAGACCGCCACAGGTGGGGTCTTTGAGTATGGCGTCAATCAGACTGTCACCGATAACCAGCCCTAAATGCCCAAGCAGCTGTGCCCCCGCCACATTGGCCCTGATGACCCGCCAGTGCCCATCGAGCGCCCATCCCGGATACGGATCATGCCGCTCGAGCACCCGCTCCGTCGCCGCCAGAAATGGGCGCAGCTCCTCGCTGTCCAGCACCCGCGATTGAAACAGGGGCGCAAAGCCCGCCGCCGTCAGCCAGTCATTGCGCACCGGTTTGGGCACGGACAAGACCTCTGCCAAATGCAGCACCATGGCCTGACTGGGGGCGGCCTTGCCGGTTTCGAGATAGGAGATATGGCGCGGCGACACCTCCGCCGCGAGCGCCAGCGCCATTTGGCTGAATTGCCTGCGCTGGCGCCATGTCCTCAAGACGTGGCCGAAAGGTTCCAAAGATGCAGCTCCGATCATGGATGGAATGGGCACGCTCCCTATGGCCGCGATACCACGCCAACGCCATGACCTGCCAGGTTATTGCATAACCCCGTCCGCTGCGGCGAGGTGGTGTGGCGTGCAAGACCCCAATCCATTTGCTCCGAGGCGCCCATGTCCAATCCCGCTGATACCATGCCGCTGGCCCGGCTGCTCGGTATCCAAGTGTCCCAAGCCGATGCCAACCAGATCGTCGGTACTATGACGGTTCGAGAGGATCTGTGTACGGTCGGCAATGCTGTCCATGGCGGCACCCTGATGGCCTTTGCCGATTCTCTGGGGGCCATCGGCGCGTTTCTCAGTCTTCCCGAGGGCGCGAACGGCACCACAACGATCGAGAGCAAGACGAACTTTCTCGGCCGTGCGGTCAGCGGCACGGTGCTGACCGGCACAGCGACCCCGGTTTCGCTCGGCAAGCGCGTGTCGGTCTGGCAGACGCAGATCCGGGATCCCGAGGACAGGCTGATTGCCCAGATCACTCAGACCCAACTGGTGTTATAGACGAGGGGCGCCGGGTGCTTCGCTTGATCTGCGTAGGGGCTGAGGGACGACACCCTGAGCATTACCCCCCTTGAGCATCGCCTCCTGAACGTCATGAATGGCGGCTCGGCCTTGACCGATCACGCCCAGCGGGCTCATGGGCTGCATGAGCTGGGTGGCGGAGTGAACGGTCACGGCCGCAACGATACTTCGAACAACTGCCCATCATAGCGGCTGACAACGGCGTAAATGATTTCGTCCCCATCCGGCGTAACCGCGAACTGACTGTTGAAAGGGAGTTCCGGCACAGACAGAACCGGGACGGGTGCGGTGTCGGTGCCGGGCAAATGCCGGTGGATTGTGAAGACATTTGCGTCTTGCGCTGAGAGCACATAGAGCATGCCTCCTCGCGCCAGCCAGGCCACGATGCGTCTCTCATCGACGACTAACGTGGCGGGTTCGGTACGGTCCCGATGCACCCGCCAAATGCCCTCGCCACGCAACGGGCTGGACACGTAGAGATAATCCGGGTCCGCAGCTTCAGCCACATAGATCCCCCCTTCATGCGTGATCTGGCGCGTCACGCCAGTGGCCACGTCGAGGGCCCAGATCTGGAAGGTGCCGGTGCGGTCGGAGGTGAAATAGATCGTTTGTCCGTCAGCGGACCAGACCGGATTCGTGTCATGGGCCGGATGCCGTGTGAGCTGGCGCAACGGCCCCCCATCCTGGTCGATCAGGTAGATATCGAGGTTATCGAGCTCTGCTGCTGCCACGGCCAGTTGAGTGCTGTCTGGCGACCAGCGGACCATTTCCAGAGTGTAGCCGGGAAAGCGCGCGACCAGACGGTCGCTGTCCGCCACAAGATCCTGCACCCAAAGGCTCGTCACGCCGGTCCGGTCCGTGAGATAGGCCAGCCGCTGCCCATCCGAGGACACCTCCGGCGCCCATTTAAAGCGTTTGGATTGGGTCAGGGGACGCCGGTTGGTGCCGTCGGCGGGTGCGCCGGCCACGGTCTGCTCAATCACCAGATTGGACGCTTCATCCCGTTGGTCCAGGATCAGCCGGCGTCCGTCCGGTGACAAGGCCGCCGCATGAACATAGGCCGATGTTTTCAGGGCAGGGCGCGGCGTGCCGCCCGCCGCGGCGATCTCCCAGAGGGCATAAATGCCCGCATGATTGGAGGTGAACAGAATGCCGTCGCCGGCATGGCTCCAATCGATATCCAGGATCATCTCGCCGTAGCGGGTCAACCGCCGTTCTGGCCCGGCTGCATTGCCGTCCGCGTCCAGCGGCAGCACATAAAGATCCATCAGCATGTTCAGCCGGGAGCGCCGGAACGCCAGCATGCGCCCGTCCGGCGACACGGCCGTCATGTCATCCCCGGAATAGCGAGCGCCGGGGCTGGTCACGGCGGTCTCGGTCAACGTGTCCAGATCAACCCGCACCAGATAGCGCGGGCTGCCCGGCGCGGTGCGGGTTGGGAAGAACAGGCTGCGCCCATCCGCCGACCAGCTCACATTCAGATGCGAGGTGCGCGCGCAGGTGCCCACCCGCCGCTCCCTGCCTCCGCCAGCCGCCATGACGAAGACCCCGCAGTCGCCCCTCGGCGTCGCCCAACTGCGCCGGATAAAGGCGATCTGCTGGCCATCGGGGGAGAAGGCGGGGTTGGAATCATATTCCGGCGTGTCGGTGAGCTGATGCAGGTCCGTCGCGCCCACATGCTTAAGATAGAGATTGAAGGCAAACCCCTCGCCTTGATTCCAGGCAAACGCGACGCTGCGGCTATCCGGCGAAAAGGCAGGGAAGGTCACCCGGCCTTCCAGAGTCGTGAACGGCATCGGCGTATTGGCTGCCAAGGTAGGCGCTGGGGAGGGCTCTTGTGCCGTCTGGGGCGTGCGGAGCGTGACGAAGAGCACTGCCAGAGCCGCCACAACCAGAGCCGCCACAACCAGAGCCGCCATGACGACGGTACCCGCGACCGGCAACCACCGCGATGGTGGCCATGTGGTGGCCGGCGCCAGCGCTCTGTCCGGTTGTGCTGGTGCGGGACCCGGCACGGCGGCCTCATCGGCGCCGATCAGCCGATACCCCTTACCCGGTACGGTCTGAATGTAACGTGGCGTGCGGCTGTCATCGCCCAGCGTGCGCCGAATGGCGCTGATCGCCACAGCGACCGAATGATCATTGATGGCTCGCTTCTGCCACACCGCATCCAGCAACTCATCCTTGCTGACCACCCGGTCCCGGTGTTGGTGCAGATAGGCAAGCACCGACACGGTGCGCGATTCCAGCCGCCGGGTCTCGCTGCCCCGCACGGCCGCGTTGATGTCGGTGCGAATGATCCAATCGCCCAAGCCGAAGGCCTCGCAAGGGCTCGCTTCGGCTGCATAGGTCTCGCTCATGGGCGCTCACGCTTCCTGACACATGGTTGAGATCCTCAGACTAACGCCGTTCCACGTGTCCGGTTAGCCATTAGGCCCTCAAGGAACCTCAAGAAAACCTCAAGAACATGTTCTTGAGGTTGTTTGATCATTTTTTACGCTCTCATTGAGGGCAAATCTCCCGTCCCCTGCCTAGCCTTGTCCCATCGCAGAACACCGACCCGCACGGTCCGTCCGGTCGGGGGTGTTCTTGGGGGCAACGGGCGCGTTTTCGCACAGAACAACGCCGTCATGCAGCACAGAGCCCGGTGCTCAATCTCGTGCTTCGGCACACCAGGTTTGGGGAATGACATGACAAAAGTGGATCTCGTGAGACAGCGGCCATGGCTGTTGTCTGGGGTTGCCGCGCTGGCTCTCGTGGCTGGCGCACCGGTGGCGCTGGCGCAGGACAGCGCACCGGAAGAGGTTGAGGACGACGAAGATCGCGTCGTGGTCACGGGCTCGCTGATTGCGCGCAGTGACATCACGTCTGCCGCGCCCGTCACCATCATCGATGGCGCGGCCCTGGAGCGCTCTGGTTTTCTGGATCTGGGCGAAGCGCTGCGTCAGCAGCTCGCCACGGGCTCCGGCGGCTTCAACCAGTCTTCTACTCTGAGTGGTGGCGGCGCCACCTCCATCGATCTGCGCAATCTGGGCGCGGCGCGAGTGCTGGTGCTTATCAACGGCAAGCGGGTCGCCAACTTCTCCGACTCTCTGTCCAACGAGTCGGCGGATCTCAGCTTCATTTCTGCATCCATGGTGGAGCGGGTCGAGATCCTGCGCGATGGCGCCTCGGCGCTTTACGGCGCCGATGCTGTCTCGGGCGTGGTCAATGTGATCCTGAAAGAGGATTTCGAGGGGGTGCGGCTGTCGGGCCAGCAGGGCCTGTCCACCCATGGCGACGCGGAATCCACGACCTTGTCAGCGACGGCTGGTGGCAATTTTGACGGTGGCAACTTCGTCTTCAATCTAGAGTACCGGTTCCGTGATAATGTCCCCCAGGGCCAACGGGACTGGGCGGTGCCCACCATCACCAGCCTCGGCACCTCAGGCCTGTTCACAGGCAGCTATTTCTCGCCCGGCGGTGTTTTCTCCACCCCGGGGCAAGGCACGGTGTTCTGCGGAGACTTTTCCGGCAGCGGCGTCAACCTGATCGAGACCCTGGGCGTGTGCCCCTCCTTCCAGTCTACCACCGACCCGGATGACAGCCTGCGCTATGACTATGGCCCGGTCCAGGACATCATTGTCGGCCAGCAGGTGCTGAACGCGTCCGGCTATCTGACCTATGACGTTACGGACGATCTGGAAGGCTATGTGGAGTTCCAGGTGTCCAAGCGTGAGAGCACACGCCGCCTGGACGGCTTGCCCGGCACGTTCGGCACGCCGGGGATTCCGCAGGGCTGGGTCGTGCCGGCCACGAACCCCTTCAATCCCTTCAACGAGGCAGGCACATTCCAAATCCGTCCGTCCAACACCATTGGCCGGCGGGATAGTGAATTCACCTCTGACCTCATCCGCACCGTGGTGGGCCTGCGCGGGCAGGATCTTTTCGATCTCTTTGACTGGGAAGTGGCCTATCTGTGGACGCAGGTGGAAGGCAAGAACGTCAACACCAATCTGTGGAACTTGGCCCGTGCCAACATCATCAGCGATCCCGATCTGTGTGCCGCGGATACGCTGTGTTCGGCCGCCGTCAATCCGGCCGGGGCGCTGAATGTGCTGGCGCCTGCCGAGTGGACCGCGTCTGAGATCAGCTATCTCCGTCACGATGCCACCGGCACCAGCGAGTTCCAGACCGAGGTCATCTACGGCTTCCTGTCGGGCGAAGTGTTCCAGTTGCCGGCTGGCAAGATTGGTGTCGCCGCCGGGTTCGAGTATCGCGAGGAGGAGGGCGCCAACACGCCGGATCGCGTGATCTCCAGTGGTGAGAGCGTCTCCAACCAGGTGTTCGGGACCGAGGGCCGCTTCGATGTGTGGGAAGTCTATGGCGAGGTAGACATCCCGCTGCTCTCAGATCTTCCCTTTGCGGAGGATTTGCGGATCAATGTGCAGGGCCGCTATTTCGAGTACTCCAATTTCGGCAATGACACGGTCTACAAGCTGGGCGTCAACTATGCCGTTACGGAAGATGTGCGTCTGCGCGGCAGCTTCGGCACCGCCTATCGTGCACCGAGCATCTCGAACCTGTTCGGTGGCGGGGTGGCGTCCTTCGACTTTGTGACCGATCCTTGCGTGAATTGGGATACGGCTAATGATCCGGGCTCTGAGGTGTTCCAGAACTGTCAGCTCGCCGGTGTCGCTCCGGGCTTCCAACAGCCCACGGGCCAGTATCAGGCCGTAGCCGGTGGCAGCCCGACCTTGGAGCCGGAGACCGCCGAGACCTTGACCATCGGTGTCGTGTTCACGCCGCGCTTTATCGAAGGGCTGAGTATCACTGTCGATTACTACGACATTGAGGTGGAGAACCTGATCACCCGGCCCACCTCCGACTCCATCATCGATGCTTGCTATCAAGGTCCGATCGGTTTGGCGGCGCCCGAATGCGGCCGCTTCACCCGTGACCCCAATAGTGGCGCGGTGATTGGCCTCGTCAATCAGCTCTCCAATTCGGCCAACGCACTGGAGACGAGCGGCTATGACTGGGCTGTCAGTTACGGCATGGACCTTTATGGCGGCTTTCTGACCTTGAGCCATGAGGGCACGTATGTGGCCGAATTCTCCAGTTCGCCGGGTGTCGGCGGGGCCAGTGACCGGGGCTCGGTGCCGCAGTTCCGCGGCAATGCCTCGGCCAATTACAGCCGGGACGATTGGAGCCTGAGCTGGCGGGTGCGCGCCGTGGGTGAACTCGATGATCCGCGCTTTGATGGCAACAACATCTTGAACTACGACAAGGTGGACAAGCACATCGAGCACGACGTTTACGGAGAATATCGCTTCGAGAACTACTCGGTGGGGCTTGGTATCAACAATATCTTGGACAATGAGCCGCCCTACCTGTTCTCCACCAGCAGCAACACCGATCCTTTCACCTATGGCTCGGCGGTGCTCGGACGGTACTTCTTCCTGCGCGCGAGCGCTGATCTTTGAGACAGTGCCGCGGGGCCGGTCAACGGCCCCGCGGCTTGAGAATGCTCAACCCCAATGAGCATCCACCTGGGGCGTCCGCCACAAGCGGCGCCCCTTTTTTTCGGCACTATTGAACGTGTGCGGACTATTGAGCGCATGTGGTTAGTCATTCTGTGCCGGTGGATGCACCAGGGCGACGCTCAACAGAGTATCCAATTGGCGCGGAAAGCTCTTTTGCAGCGCTCGATAAGATGGTTGCGAAAAAATGCCCTGCAAGGTCGGTCCTGACACCCCGTAATAGGTGACCGCCCCCAACAGTTGATAGATCAGCGCCAAGGCCTCCGCATCCGATGCGGTGCGCCAGCCCGGCAACGCCTTGGCCATGGTCATGAGGGTTTCCAGGAATGGTTTCAGATACCAGGTCCCGGCCGTTTCTGCCCGGTGCTTGTTGTCCAGTAGTTCGCGCATGAGCAGCCGCGCTCGCACGATCTCTTCCGTCGTTGTCGGCACCATGGCCAAAAAGAAATGCCGTAACTGCTCGACAGGGGGCTGACCTGGCGATTGCGCCGTCGCCAGCACCCTATCCAGCTCATGGGAAATGCCTTCCAGCACCTCTCCATAAAGCTTCTCTTTGCTCGCAAAATGATGCAGCAGCGCCTGCTTGGTCAGGCCCAGCGCATCGGCCACCTGGGCCAGACTGACCCCGTAAAATCCACGGTCCGCAAAGAGATCGCGCGCCCACGCAGGTGCGCATTGAAGCCACCATCGCCGAAGTGACCCTAAATGATGAACTGCGCTTCGGTTTGCAGTGGTTCTTCGAGACCGGCGATTTCGCGGGTATCCTGAGCACGTCCGAACTGGGCGGGGTGTCTCAAGTCTTCCCGGGGGCGAATTTCCTGTTCCAGGGCTCCAATGCCAATGTGGTGCTCAGCGCCTTGGATTCCGTCACCGATGTGCGGGTGATTTCCTCACCTCAGATTATTGTGCTGAACAATGAGAGTGCGGTGTTGCAGGTGGGCGATCAGGTGCCCATCGTCACGCGCTCCGCCGTCAGTGTCACCGACCTGGACGCACCGCAGGTCAACAATCTGGAATATCGCGACACGGGCGTGATTCTTCAGGTCACGCCCCATGTGAATTCCTCCGGCCTTGTCATGTTGGATGTACGCCAGGAAGTATCCGACGTGGTCCGCACCACCAGTTCCGGAATCGACTCGCCCACCATTCAGCAGCGCCGCCTGGAAAGCCGCGTTGCCGCGCAAAGCGGTCAGATGATCGCGCTCGGTGGCCTTATCCGCGAAAATGTGCGGGAGAACCGCTCCGGTCTGCCCTTGCTGTCGCGCTTGCCCGTGCTCGGGCCGCTGTTTGGGACAACGACTCAGGCGCGCGACCGTACTGAACTTTTGGTGCTGCTCACCCCGGATGTCCTCACCAGCGCTGCTGATGTGGACATGGTCACGGCGGAAGTGAAAACCCGGCTCCATGCCCTTGAAGGCATGTGGGACCGGTGAGCGGGAACAGCCCTCGCACCGGTCGCGACCGCGGCTTTGCTCTGGTGCTGGCGCTTTGGGTCTGCGCGCTTATTGCCCTGCTCATTGCGGGCATTGTGCTTGCCACCCGGACGCAACACGGTTTGATGCGTCATGCGGGCGACACCGCACGTGCAAAGGCTGCCGCAGAAGGCGGTTTCTACTATGCGCTCCACAAGGCTCTTGATCGCGATGCCCGTGCGCCCTGGCTGTTTGATCGGGTCTATCCGGTGCGTGTGTGGAGTCGTGACGTGCGTGTTCGTATTCGGAATGAGCGTGGTAAACTCGACCTGCTCACCGCCGAGCCCGCCTTGTTGATGGCGCTGTTGGATCAATGCGGCGTGACCGGGGGGGCGGCTCAGGCGCTCACGGATGAAATCATCGCGGTGCGGGCCACGCCGGAGCGCCTGCGCTCGTTAGGTGATCTGGTGCGCCATACCCAACTGAGTCCGAGCGATGTGCTCCGTCTCCAGAGCGTCCTGAGTGTTCATGCTGGTCAAGGCGAGCCGCAAGCGCCGGCTGCCGAGACTGTCACGCGGGCTTATGACGTATGGGAGCAGACACGCATTGGGGCTGCTCGCTCGCCGCGCCGGGCCCGGGCTCCGGCTGCCCATCCCACTACCGCCCATCCCATTACCGATCGTCATGATTTGTTAGAGATTACCGCGATGGCCACAGGGCCCGCCGGAGTACCTTATACGCTGCGCGCGGTGGTGCGCTTGCGCGCCGTGGGGCGCCCACCTTTTGCGGTGCTCAGTTGGCAGCGGGCCCATGACCCTGCGCGCCTTAGCGTGACGGACGGCCTCGGTGTCACATGCCCGGCGTAACGCCTTGCGCCGCCGCCGCCGTTTGCGCCTGGGCCAACTCATCGGCATGCATGAAACTGATCAGGGCATAGCGCGTCCCCCGGGTCACCGGTTGGACCGCATGGGCGTGGGATCCGGAAAACACGATGGCCCCTCCGGCCGGCGGTGCGTACACCGTCGGCCCATATTCGGGAAACACCAGACCGCCGCCGTCATACGCATGCGTATTGAGATTGAGCGTCATCGCAAAGCGCCGATGCGCCACATCTGCTGCCGTATTGTCCCGGTGAGCCCCAAAATGCCCGCCCGTGTCCGCGCCATAGCTCACCAGCTTCAGCCGCTCAAATCGGGTGGGCCTGTACCAGAACGCCTTCTGCACTTCCGGCAGAACCCGCCGCGTGATCTGCTGGGCGAGGGCATTGGTGACATCATCGTCCGGCAACACCACATCGAGCCGGTCCTTGCGCCTGCGGTCCACGGCCAAGTCCACGTGGCCGTTCACCAGTGTCGGCATGGGGGAGGGCTCCGGCCCATAATCTTCAAAGCGCTCGATCAGCGTGGTGCATAATGCCGGCGACAGCACATCCGGTACGATCAAGACCGGGGCCGTCATGGTCACGGTCTGGTCCGGCGAGCCCGCGCGGCGCGCCAGAACCGGGGCGGCCTGCGCGAATGCCGCGGCTACCGCCTCGGGCCCGCCTGGCGTGCTGCGCTCGGCCACGCGCAGATTCCGATCAAGAATAACCGCACACAAACCATCCTGCTCGGGAAGGTTCGGGCCGAACAGGGCCCGGGCCACCTTGTCCTGGGGATCCGTCAGCAGGGGCATGAGCAGGTCCAGCTCGTCGGCCAGGGCGGCATTGTCGGTCACCGCCCCAGATTTCAGCGCCACCAGCGCCACATCCTGATGATCACGCCACCAGGCACTCATGGTCGCCAGATGGGCTTTGGCGGTCTGGGCATCGGTCTTGCCGCCAAATGCCAACAGGATCACCGGCTCGCCGACGGCGAACTCGTAGAACAGGAACACCTGCCCCGCATCATCCACCAGGGAAAAGTTCGGGATGCGATCGGCGATCTCCAGGCCTGCGGTCATGGCGTACTCCTGTGTCGTGCTGGGACCTTATGGCGTGAATGGGGCCCGAGCGCGAAAGGGGCCCGCAACGGGCCCCTTTCTGATCCGGCGGCGGCACCGGGCCGCCGCCGTTCATCCGTGTAAAGTGGATTACTCGCCGATGACCCGGCCGCCGAAGCGGTCCGCGTCGCGCACGGCGATCAGAGACGGACGCGGCTGAGCGAACTGCCCCCCATCGATGGTGCTGTCCGGCCAGTAGCTGGTCGGGTTGGCCAGCGTCGGCAGGCCCTGCTGCGCGAAGATGGCACCCGGGTGCTGGATGTTAAGGAACAGCGCCCGGTTGTCCGGCGTGAACTCGGCGCCGCACACTTCGCAGTCCACCGGACCGGAGACGAACTGCTGGATCCGGCCACGGTTCGGACCGAAGGTCGGCACCGCATAGCCACCATTGTTGGTGCCGCGCGGCTGCGAGCCGTCCGTCACGATCCACAGATTGCCCTTGTTGTCGAAGCCGATATTGTCCGGCGAGCCGATCGGGGCGATTTCCGCGGTGTTGGTAAAACCCGCGAAGTAGGTGTCGTTCTGTTGGATCAGCAGATCGTCCAGGTCTTCCATGGAGGTCAGGAAGCTGCCCAGATCCGTACCCGGATCGCCGCAGAGCATGAAGATTTCCCACACGAAAGTGGTGGCGGCGTTGTCGTCACCTTCTTCCGTGATCTCCAGGATGTGGCCGAAGCGGTTCGGACCGCGGGGGTTCGACGCATTCGGGAACGAGCTGACCTCACGGCCTTGCGCGTTGCGCGTGCCGTCCGGATCGTTGGACTGGCGGCGCGTGTTGTTGGTCAGCGCGCAGTAGACTTTCTTCGTCACCGGGTTGGCTTCGAAGTCTTCCGGACGGTCCATCGGGGTGGCGCCCAGCAGGTCGGCGGCTTTCCGCGCTTTGATGAGCACTTCTGCTTGGCTGGCGAAGCCGTTTTCCGCAGTCAGCGGACCCTGACCCCAGATCAGCGGCAGCCACACGCCGGTGCCGTCGTCGTTGAGTTTGGCGCCATAAAGCGTACCGCTGTCCAGGATGGTCAGGTGCTCGGACCGCGAGGCAGCCGGATCATAGGACTTCTCGGAGACGAACTTGTACATGTACTCATCACGGGCATCGTCGCCAGAGTAAACGACACAACGATTGTCCGCCGCCAGAATGGTGGTGGCGCATTCGTGTTTGAAGCGACCGAGGGCGGTGCGCTTCTTCGGCGTGGAGAACGGATCATACGGATCCACTTCCACGACCCAACCAAAGCGCAGGGCTTCTTTCGGCTCATTGGCCACGTCGAAGCGGGCTTCGGTCACTTCCCAACCCCGGTTGGACTGGCTGCCCGGCAGCGGCAGACGCGCATGCGCGTCGAGCACGTTCGCGTCGGCATCGGCGCTGTCCGCATAGGCGGAGAAGTTGCCGAAATACTGGTCCACATTCTCTTCAGCGGAGAGGTACGTGCCCCACGGCGTCTGACCACCAGCGCAGTTGTTCAGAGTGCCGAACACGCGCGTACCGGTCGGATCGGCGGCCGTCTGCAGCAGCGGATCACCCGCGGCCGGACCGGAGAGGTCGATCGGGGTTTCCGCGGTGATGCGGCGGTTGAAGAAGGATGCCCGGCGATAGGTCCAGCCGCGACGCACGCGCGCCACTTCCACCACGGCGATGCCGTGCTGGGCCAGTTCCACTTTCGTGGATTCCGGGTTGTTAGTGCGGAATTCAGCGATCAGCGCGCGAATTTCAGCGGTGGTCGCCGGACGGTTTTCGTTGGAGTCCGGGTCAAGGATCTGCTGACCGAACAGCGGGAAGTCCGGGAACAGCATTTCCGGCTGGGTGTACTCGTGGTTCACGGCAACGATACCGCGACGCGAGTTGTCCGAACCCGGAATGATCGGGAAATATTCGACGGCGTCGCAGTTATAACCGAACTGGTTGGCGGCCGCTTCGGCAGCGCCTTCCTTCAGCAGTTCGCCGTTCTGGAGAGCATCGGTGTCCAGATCGGCGAAGGTCGGGTTCAGCGCGTCACCCCAGCGGATGATGACATCCGCCGTGTAGCCTTCCGGCAGCACGATATCGTCGGCATTGCTGCCTTCGATGCCGTCAAAGCTCAGGCCGTCGCCCATGACGCTCGCCTGGGCTTGGCCTGCGCCATTGGCGAGCGCAGCAGCCCCCACCACGCTCGCAGCCGCGCCTTGCAGGAACACGCGGCGCGCCAGACGGCGGGTCAGGACCCGGTCAAAGGCCTCACTGGTGTTGGAGCGCTCGGAAAGCGCCACATCCACCAGATTCGGGTCTTCCATCGCAGCCGTGTCAAGCACCGGCGTCGTCTCTTTCAACGTGGCCACCGTGTCCTCCATCAGGATTCATTTAAATAGGGAATGCGTACTGAACCATCAGAGCTCACGAATCCGCAAGCCCTGCGCAGACACTTAATCATCGCGAGATCACAGCTTTATGATGTCGTTTTGTCGCAATGCGAGAAGGGTCTTTGGAGAGTGATCGAGCTAGACCCTGGTATTATACGACATATTTTTCATGTGTATACGGAAGACCTTATGAATCAGAAGCATATGAATAAAGCCCATACGGATGGATTTTGAGGTCGTCGTCACGAAACAGTGGGTGTCACGAAAGCGCAATAGATCCGTCGTGATCTCTACACAGAAGGCCGGATCCGACAGCCTTGTGAAGGGGGCGATCGACGGCTTCTGACCCGTGGGTCTTTAGACCCTCTCAAAATAAATGCATATGCACTTAAATAAGAGGGGCACCATGTCTCGGTGGCCGGCAGATGCCGGCGGCCCCCATCCCGCAAGGAGAAATGCCATGACGGATGCTCTTTATCTTACGGCCGGCCTGCGCACGCCATTTCTGAAAACCGGTGGCCCCTTCGCGCCCTACAGCCCCATTCAACTCTCCACGCCCGTGGTGCAGGCCATGGTTCAACAGGCGCGGCCTGATTTCGTGGTGTGAGGGCAGGTTATCCCCAGCACCACCGTGTCCAATCTGGCGCTGGTCGGCGGGGTAGAGACCATGGGCCGGCTGCCCATCGCCCTGACGGATGAGGCCGCAGCACGGGTTGCCGCCCTGGCCATGACCGATCCGGGCGCGGCGGCGGAAACCCTCGCCACCTTGACGGCAGGGGATTTCAATCTGCCGGTGCGCGGCTGGGCCAATCGTATCAGCGACCGTTCTATGGGCGAGCATACGGAGGACACGGTCAAGCGCTTCGCCATTGCTCGTGAGGATCAAGATCGCCTGGCGTTCGCCAGTCATCGCAAGGCCGTGGCGGGCCAGGACAGCGGCTTCTTCACCGATCTGATCCTTCCCGTCGGCGGCGTGACCCAGGATGGCTTTCCCCGCCGGGATACCTCAGAAGAAAAACTCGCCAGCCTGCGCCCGGTCTTCGACACCACAAGCGGGAAGGGCAGTCTGACGGCGGGTAACTCGTCGCCCATCACCGATGGCGCGGGCGGGCTGTGGGTGGCTGATCGCGACGGCCTGGGGCGCCTGGGCAACCCCGCGGCCGTGCGTCTGGTCGATTATCAGATCGGCGCCATGGACTATCGCGAGGAGGGCATCCTCATGGCACCGGCCCGGGCCATCCCGCGCCTGCTCGACCGCCAGAGTTTGCGCTTTGAGGACATTGCTTTGTGGGAGATTCACGAGGCCTTCGCCGGTCAGGTCCTGGCCAATGTCAAAGCGATATCCGATCCCGAGTATCGGCGCGCCAAAGCGGGCGTTCACGCGGATCTCGGCGCCTTTCCTTGGGAACGTCTCAATCCCCATGGCGGCTCGCTCGCGCTTGGCCATCCCTTCGGCGCCACGGGTGCGCGGATCCTCAGCCAGGCTGTCAAGGAATTGAGCACTCATGCCACAGGTGCCCGTGCCATTGTCTCCATTTGCGCCGATGGCGGCCAGGGCAGCGTCGTCTTGCTGGAAAACGCCTGACACAAGACGGGTTGAAGACATGCTGAAGGCGGTCTCCATGAGGCCGCCTTTTCCTCTGTATCGTGAGAGACGGGGTCCCCGGGTGGCGCCGCCTCGCGTGCACGTCTCTACTCGGTCACATTCCCTATGCTAAAGTTCTGGGGGTAAGACGTTAGGGGAGAAGATGACCATGACATTCCGCACTTTCTGTCTCGCCGCCGCTGTCCTGGCGGCGGGCGCCGGTCCCGCCTGGGCTCAGCAGCCGGTCTTCGCCGACCTTGATCGGGATGGCAATGGCGTTCTCACTGTCGATGAAACGCCGGTGCCGCTGTTCCCGTTCCGCGATCGCTTTGACGCGGATGGCGACACCGCCTTCGATGAGGCTGAGTATGATGCCGCCTGGGCGCATCTGGTCGCGCGGCTGCAACGGGGGGCGGCCCTGACCGGTGAGGATCTTGTCCTCGATACGCCCGACGCCATTCAAGGGGCGCTCGACCGCTTCGTGGCCCATCACGAGCTCGATGGCGCCGCTCTGATCGTCGGCACGGCTGAGGGCAAGGCTCTCGAACTCTATGCCGGCGACTATGCGCCAGACACCACCATCAATATCGCCTCGTCCAGCAAATGGTTGACCGGGGCTATTGTCGGCACAGTCGTGGAAGAAACCGCGCTGAGCTATACGGACACGGTCGCGTCGTGGCGCCCCGAACTGGCGGATCGCCCGGTGGGGGAGGCCACTCTGGAACAGCTGATGTCCTTTACGGCTGGCGCGGTCGGTCTGGCGCGCGGGGGTGGTCGGGACCTATTCCTGCCCGGTGACATGTCTTTCGAGGTGGCTGCCGACACGCTGCTGGAAAACGATCTTGAAGCAACACCAGGTACTCAGTTCGCCTACGGATCCTGGACCATGCAGGTGGGGGGCATCTGGGCCGCGTCTGTCGCGGGCGAAAGCTGGGAAGCGCTGCACAATCGCATCCTGGCCGAACCGCTCGGTTTTGAAGACAGCGGCTGGAGTGATTTCGTGCAGCGGCCGGGGGATGTGTCTTTCACCAATCCTAATCTGCAAGGTGGTCTCTGGGCCTCGCCTCGGGATCTCGCCCGCTTCGCGCACGCCGTGCATAACAACGGCATGGTGGACGGGGAGCAGGCTTTGAATGCCGCTGCGCTCGCAGGCCTTGAACGCGATCTGATCGGGGACCGTGGCACCCCGGAGCGCGACGCAGACGAGGCCGCTTACCATTTCGGCATCGGCATCTGGTGTGAAGAGGTCAATGCGGACGGGACCTGTCCTGTCGTCACCTCGCCGGGCGCCTGGGGCACACGCCACTGGGTGGACCGGGAGCAAGGCCTGTGGGGCGTCTTTGTCGTCTTCGATCGCGGCCCGCGCATCCAGGCCGATCAGACAATCCTACGCGACGCGGCGGAAGCCTACGTTTTGAGCCAATCCGCCAGCGATTGATCCATGGGCTGATAAAAGGGGATGGGCGGCGCGATCAGCCGTCCGTCCCCTCCGCTTCGATTTCAATCAAGACATCATCTGCACCCACCTGAGTGCCGGCTGCCACGCGTATGGTGCGCACCGTACCGCCGAGATCAGCCACCAGTTCGTGCTGCATTTTCATGGCTTCGAGTACCGCAAGGCGCGCGCCTGCCTCGACGACACTGCCTTCGGTTACGAAGATTTCCAGCACTTTGCCATGCATGGGCGCGCGGACATCGCCGCTGCCGCCGGCCTCCTCAGAAAGCCCTGCCGTGGCGATCCGGTTTTCAAACCGCATGGTCTGAGTGCCCATGGCGAGATGCACCACCGCATCTCCTTGCGCGACAAATGCCACGCGATAACGCCGCCCCGCAATGGACAGGACCGCCTGGGCGTGGTCGCGCTCAAGGATCGTCACCGGCAGAACGTCCTCGCCATGCCGCACCAGAATTTGCCCATCTGTGTGCGGATGGAGGATTAGATCATAGCTGGTCTCGCCGAACTCATATTGATATCGACTGACCAGAACCCCGCTGTGCGACCAGCCCGCGAGGCCCGGCACCACATGCACACTGGCCGTTAAGGCGTGGTCCTGGGCCCGCAGAAACTGCACCACCGCCGCAGCCACGGCCGCGTCCGGCGGCGGTGCCTTGGCCGCCAGGTCCTCCGCGCTGAACTCTTCGGCGATAAAGGCCGTGGTCGCCGCCCCGGCGGCGAACGTGTCCCGCGCCAGACAGGTGGCCAGAAAAGCCTGGTTGGTCTGTGGGCCGATCAAAACGGTTTCTTCAAGCGCCATGCGCAGCCGCTGACGGGCCATGTCCCGGGTTTCCCCCCAGGCAATGATCTTGGCGACCATGGGATCGTAAAAGGGCGAGATCTCCTGACCACTGACGATCCCCGCATCCACCCGCACACCCTCGCCATCTGGCGTCGACCACAAATGTACCCGTCCGGTCGCGGGCAGAAACCCCTGTGCCGGATCCTCTGCATAGAGGCGCACTTCCATGGCGTGTCCGCTCAGATGCACATCCTCTTGCGTTCGTCCCAAAGGGAGCCCCTGCGCCACCTGGATTTGCAGCGCCACCAGATCCAGTCCGGTGATCATCTCCGTCACCGGATGCTCCACCTGCAGCCGCGTGTTCATTTCCAGGAAGTAGAAGGCACCGTCCGCATCAAGCAAGAACTCCACCGTACCCGCGCCGCGATAGCCAATACTGCGCGCCGCATCCACTGCCGCCGCGCCCATGCGCTCCCGCAAGTCCGGTGTCATCACGGGGCAGGGGGCTTCCTCGATGACTTTCTGGTGGCGTCGCTGGACCGAGCAATCCCGCTCGCCCAGATGCAGTACTGTGCCCTGACCATCCGCGAACACCTGAAGTTCCACATGGCGCGGTCGCATAATGGCCTTTTCCAGGATCAACTCATCCGAGCCGAACGCATTTGCGGCTTCTGAGCGCGCCAGCGCCAGCGCGTCGCGCAAGCTGGTTGGATCGTCCACAAGACGCATGCCACGCCCGCCACCACCGGCCGCTGCCTTCACCATCACTGGAAAGCCGATGGTCTGCGCGGCGGCCAAAAACGCCGCATCCGACTGATCTGGGTCTTGATAGCCCGGCACACAGGGCACACCTGCCTCTAGCATGCGCCGCTTGGCTTCTGCCTTGTTGCCCATGAGGTCAATGGCATCCGGCGGCGGGCCGATGAAAATCAGTCCCCGCGCCGCGCAGGCTCGGGCAAAAGCGGCGTTCTCGGACAAAAATCCATAGCCCGGATGAATGGCATCCGCCTCGCTCTCCACCGCCGCCGCCAGCAGCCGTTCCGCATCCAAATAGGACTCGGCTACCGGCGCAGGCCCCAGGCGCACCGCCTCGTGCGCCAGGGTCACATGGGGTGCGTGCGCATCGGCGTCTGAATAAACCGCGATGGTCCGCAGGCCCAGCGCCCTGGCCGAGCGAATGACCCGGACCGCGATCTCGCCCCGATTGGCGATGAGAATGCTGTCAAAGGAAGGCATGGCAGAGATCCTTGTTCACGCGCTCACTCGGCCCAGCGCGGTTTGCGTTTCTCCAGAAAGGCCGACACGCCTTCGCGCCCTTCCTCGCCCAGCAGGCACCGGGTGAACCCGTCCGCCGCCAGATCAAGCATGGCTTCGCGCTCCAGATGTGGGGCTGCCAGGACGATGTTCTTCGTCACCGCATTGGCACCGGGAGCACAGCGCATGACCTGCGCTTTGACTTGCGCCGCCACCGCATCGAGCCCCGCCGCATCGTCCACCACATAATCCGCAAGCCCTAAGGCCCCCGCGTCCGCGCCGTCAAACCGCGCCGCCGTTAGCATTAAGCGCCGCGCGATGCGCAGGCCCAACCGGTGCACGACGAACGGCGCGATCTGGGCCGGCGGAATGCCGAGTGTCGTTTCGGTCAGGGCGAATTTCGCCTCTCGCGTCACCGCCACCACATCGCCTGTGCAGACAATGCCCAAGCCCCCGGCCATGGCCGCGCCTTCCACCAGCATCACCACCACCTGGGGCATGCTGTCGATCATGGCGAACAGTTCGCCCGCGCTCCGGCTCATGGCCGCCACATCCTCATGGGGCTGAGCGCCACCGGAGAACAGGGTGCGGAACCCTTTCAGGTCTCCGCCAGCGCAAAACACTCCGCCTTTGCCGCGTAAGGTGATGCCCCGCACGGCCGTATCGGTGCGTGCGATGTCCAGAACCGCCCGCAACTCGGCGGACAATTCGCTCGACAGGGCATTGCGCGATTCCGGATGATTGAACCAGATGGTCAGCCAACCCGGCTCGAACTCAAGAAGCAGGCGCTCCGTCTGCGGATACTCTGTCATGGCCGCTCTCCTCACATGCGGGCAATGCCGAAACTGTTGGGCCGCACCGTGCGGTTGCGTGCCTCCCATACGGTGTCGAGCAGGAACCCAAGTGTTTTGCGGGTTTCGCGCGGGTCGATCATGCCATCATCCATCAAATGGCCGGAGACATAGAAGGCATCAGACTGGCCGTCGAAATGCTGTGCGAGCGCGGTTTCCTGAGCCCGCAGCACTTCGGGGTCCACCGGCTGACCAGCGGTGCGTCCGCGCGCTTCGGCCACCATGGACATGGTCTTGGCGGCTTGTTCGCCGCCCATCACACCGGTGCGCGCATTGGGCCAAGTATAGACGAAATCCGGATCATATCCGCGCCCGCACATGCCGTAATTGCCGGCGCCGAAACTCGCCCCGCACATAAAGGTCAAGCGTGGGACACTGATATTCGTCACCGCCTGGATCATCTTGGATCCATGCTTGATCATGCCGCTTTGTTCACTCTGGGTACCCACAATATAGCCTGTCGTATTCTGCAGGAACACCACAGGCATGTTGGCCTGGTCGCACAATTGAAGGAATTGCGCGGCCTTGGTGGCGCCGTCCGGGTCGATAGGGCCGTTATTGCCGATGATGCCGCATGCATGGCCGAAAACCTCGGCCTGGAGACAAACCGTAGACGCTCCATAACGTGCCTTGAAATCAAGCAGGTCCGATCCGTCCACGATCCGTGCGGCGACTTCACGCATGTCATAGGGTTTGCGATAATCCACCGGCACGATGCCGACGATTTCGTCAGGGTCATAGAGCGGTTCCCGCGCAGAGCGGCTCGGGGCAGGGGCACACTGATCGTTCCAGCGCAGGCGCGCCAGCAGCTCCCGGCCGATCAACACCGCATGCCCATCGTCTTCCGCAAGATAATCAGCAAGGCCCGATGTGGTGGCGTGCATCTCCGCCCCGCCCAAGTCTTCTTCCGTGGCGATCTCGCCAGTGGCGGCTTTCAGAAGCGGTGGTCCGGCCAGAAACGCCCGCCCGCGGCCCTTCACCGCCACCACATAATCGCTTAACCCCGGCATGTACGCGCCGCCGGCCGTGGATGATCCGTGCAGGATTGCAATGACTGGCAGGCCTGCCTTGCTCAACCGCGCCAGATTGGCAAAGAGGCCACCGCCGTCTAAGAAACTCTCCACCGTGTAATTCAGCAGATCCCCCCCCGCGCTTTCCACCAGATGCACAAAAGGCAGCTTCTGGTGCAGCGCGATCTCTTGCGCCCGGCGAATGCGATAACCGCCGCCGGCCGTCATGGCGCCGGCTTGAATGCCGCTGTCATCCACCACGACCATGCAACGCACGCCGGCGATAAAGCCGATGCCCGAAATCACGGTGGATCCGGGAATGGACTTCTCCGGGTCCGGCGTATCCAGCAGATATCCCGCCAGATTGGCGATGGTCAGAAAGGGGAGCCCCGGGTCCAGAAGGCGCGCCAATCGCTCGCGCGGCGTCAGTTGTCCGCGGGAGTCAAACCGTGGCTTGCGCCGTTCCGACAGGACGGCGCCCTTGGCATTGAGGCCTTGAAGCCGTTCGATCAGGGACAGCATATCCGCGCGGTTGCGGGTGAAGTCCTCTGAGGCCGTGTTGATCCGAGAGCGAAAGACAGTCATGGCTGAGCCTCCTCACGGGCGCGCCGGGCCAGGTCGGCGGGTAGGGGGATCGGATGTTCAAGGAGCAACTGCCCATATCCCTTGCCCTGGGGATCGCTGCGCAGGCTCGCCACGCCTCCGCCGCCCAGCACATCATGCAGCAGGAAATTGATCGCATGCGGCCCCGGCAACAGAAAGCGCTCCACGGGCCCGGATAGAAAATGGGCGAAGCGCTGCGCCACCGCATCTTCGGTTAAGGCCGCCCATAGATAGGGGAGATAATCCGCATGCCGTGCGATCACGCCCACATTGGCCTTGTTGCCCTTATCGCCGCTTCGGGCCCAGGCGAGCTGCACGAGCGGCACCGGGTCCAGGTCCGCTGTCTGGGGCAGGCTTGGGGTCGCCGGGCGGGTGATCATCGAGGGGTCGAACCGAGCCACCGCACTGGGCGGGACGGTGATGGCCGACCCCTCGCAGTCCACTGCCACTGGTACCGCCTCGCGCGGGATCAGAAAGGAGAACAGCCGCACCACGGGCGAGGGGCGGGGGCGTCCGCCCTGAAAGCCGGATAGGCCTGGCGGCGTGGCCAGCCCCAGGCCCGTGGCCTCGCGCAGGATCAGGCCGGCACCCATCTGATCCGGGTGTTTGACCGCGATCTTTACCGCCACTTCCCGCACGGCGCCGACTTGGCGTTCGGCGCCGTACTGACTTTCCGCACCAATCACATCCACACTGGTTTCGGTGAAATCCGGGGCGTTGGCTGCGCGCAAGATCTCCCGCGCCCGGCGGATGGCGGCATCAGCAAAGGCCTGGGCTTTGCGGTCAGCGTCGATGCCGTAAAAGGTCATCACAAGGCCTGCACGGAAGCCATCGGCAAAGGTTGCGCTGACTTTATAGTGTTCCGGCGGTGGGTAGCCGCGCACGCCGCTCACCCGCACCCGGTCGGGGCCCTCTTCGGTTAAGGTCACCTCGGAGAAATCGCAGACCACATCCGGCAAGTGATAGGCCTGCGGATCGCCGATCTCATACAGCATCTGCTCGCCCACCGTTCCCCGAGACACAAGGCCTCCGGTCCCGTCCGGCTTGGTGCACACAAAGGTTCCGTCCGCTGCGATCTCGGCTATGGGATAGCCGATGGCGTGAATGCTGTCGGCCACCCGTTCCCAATCGGTGAAGTTTCCGCCCGTGGCCTGAGGACCACATTCCAGAATATGGCCGGCGAGGCTGCCACCCGCCAGCTTGTCAAAATCCTGCGGCGTCCAACCAAAGGCATGGATACACGCACCCAGTGTCACCGCACTATCCACACAGCGCCCCGTAATGACGATATCCGCCCCGGCCGACAGCGCCGCTGCGATGGGGAAGGCGCCGATATAGGCATTCACACTGGCCAGTGTATCCGGGTCCGGAAAGCTCTCGCCCGTGAACATCTCCCGATAGTCGGCCGCCGCGAGGGCCGCCCCCTCCGCCAGCAGATCATCTCCCGTCACCACCGCGACTTTCAGGTCAAGCCCGGCTTCGGCGATAATGGCGCGGGCTGCACGCGCACAGGCCACTGGGTTGACCCCGCCCGCATTGGAAATCACGGTTACGCCTTGGCGTGCGATGTCTTTCACATGCGGGCGCAGGACGGCCTGAATGAAATCCGTGGCGTAGCCTTGGTCCGGATCGCGCACCCGCGCCCGGGCCATGATCGACATGGTGATTTCCGCCAGATAGTCGTACACGATGTAATCAAGCCCGCCGGCATTCAGAAGCTGCGGCGTCGCCATGGCCGACTCGCCCCAAAACCCGCTGGCGCCGCCGATGTGAATGCTCTTAGCCATGATCACCGTTCTCCTCCTGTGTCGGGGCCAGGCGTAACAGCGGTGTGATCAAGCGGATCCAGCGCTCCACCATGGCGTCCAGATGCGCCCGATCCCGCCCATATTGTTCCTGAATGACCAGCCCACGCATTAAACTCATATGCATGATCATCAGATCCACAACGGTCTGGTCGTCGCCATCCGCGGCCATGTAGATCATGCCGGCTGCCTCTAGAATAAAGGCATGCTGGTGGGCCAGGCTGTCACCGATGGCGGCTTTCAATGCTTTGTCCGTGCGCACTGCGTTGAGAATTTCCAAAAGCGCCCGATAGTCGGGTGTATTGACCATATGCGTCCAGCCATGGCGCAGGCGCGACGCGATCTCATCCAGCTCGCCGCTGCGATCGATATGGCGCGGAGCGGGATGTTTGCGCCCGCGCTCCAGCAGATGATCGGCCGTGGCGGCCATCAAATGCTCCCGGGTCGGAAAATGGTGATGCAGCGCGCCGTTCGACACGTCCGCTTCCTCGATCACCCGGCTGATGGTCGTCTCCGCATAGCCATAACGGTACAGACAGCGCGTCGTGGCCTCGCAAATGCGCTTGCGCATCAGGCGGCTGCGGGTTTGCTGCGGTGCGGCATTGGCCCCTTTGGCCAGGTCAGCATGTTTCATTTTGGTCATTGGCGCACGGATGAGGTTACGCTGCGGCATAAGGAGCAGCCTATAAGAGCTTGCTCTTCATTTCCAGAGTAATTACTCTCTTTCCTGTGTCCGTCCGCAGACAGCATGAGGAGCGGTTATGACGATCAGTCAGGCAGAGCGGGACGACTTCCGCCGCGACGCGGCCGCCTGGTTCCGCGCGCATACGCCACCCCATCCGGGCTTCATGCTGCCGCTTACATTCATGGAAGTGGGCACCGATCAGCAATTTGCATTTCTGCGCGACTGGCAGGCCAAGGTGCACGAGGCCGGGTATCTGGGCGCTGCCTGGCCCAAAGCCTATGGCGGTCATGGTCTCGATCAGGTGTTTCAGGATATCGCCACCGAGGAAATGCGCCGGGCCAACGCGCCCATCATGCTCAATGCCATTGGCCTGAACTGGACCGGCCCGCTTCTTTTAGAGATGGGGACGGAAGAACAAAAACAGACCTATATTCCCGGTATTCTGAGCGCGGAGGATATCTGGTGTCAGGGCTATTCCGAGCCTGAGCATGGCTCGGACCTCGGCAATGCCCAGACCCGCGCCGTGAAGGACGGCAATGAATATGTGATCAATGGCAGCAAGATCTGGACGACCCATGGCCGCTACGCCAAATATATGATCCTGCTTGCCCGCACTGATCCGAATGCTCCCAACAAATATGCCGGGCTCAGCTTTTTCCTCATCCCCATGACGGTAGAGGGAATCGAAACGGTTCCCATCCGGAAATTGACGGGCGAACATGGTTTCACGCAAACCTTCTTTACGGATGCGCGCGTGCCGGCCACCTGCCTGATGCAAGAGGAAGGACGCGGCTGGCCCATCGCCATGCGCATTCTGGAGTATGAACGGGGGGCGGCCGGCGGCCAGGCGGGCGGGTATGTGATCACCACGCCCCGCGTCGCCGATGTCATCGCCTTGGCGCGCACGGTCCAGCGGGAAGGCCGCCCGGCCATAGAAGACCCGGCTGTGCGCGATCAACTCGTGCAGTTTCTGATCGAGGAGCAGGGTATCGCCCTGAACCAGGAGCGCGCCACCATCCAACCGCTCATCAGTGAGCGGCCTTTCTCGATCCCGCTTGGCAGCAAGGCGCAAACGACGGAGTTTTTCCGCCGCTTGAACGAATTTGCCATCAGCCTGCAAGGCGCCAATGCCGCCTATTATGTAGGAGATCCGGCGGCGCCTGAAAACGGGATCTGGCAGCGCGGCTATCTCAATGCCTTTTCCGCCACCATCGGCGGCGGCACCACGCAGATCCAGAAAAACATCATCGGCGAACATGTCTTGGGTCTGCCCAAGAGCTGAGCGGGAGCGACGCCATGACTGATATGACCCGGATTGGGTTTTCCGATGAACAGGCCCAACTCCTGACCCTGGCGGAAGATTTTTGCCGCGACAAGAGCCCGGTGGAAACCGTCCGGCGTCTGATGGGCGAGGAGGCAGGCTTCGATCGCGCGGTGTGGGACGAGATGGTCAGCCTTGGCTGGCTTGGCATCGCCGTCCCCGAATCGTTCGGCGGGAGTGGCCTTGGGCTCGGCGAAGTGGTCACCGTGGTTGAGCCCATGGGCCGGGCGCTGATGTCGGGTCCGTTGGTGCCGACCACTCTCACTGCGCAGGCGCTCTTGCACGGGGGCACGGATGCTCAGCAGGCGGCCTGGTTGCCGCGCCTGTGCAGCGGCGCGATCGGCACACTCGCCCTCACCGAACCGCATGGGGATTGGGATCTCGCCCATCTCACGGCTCGCGCGACCCGGCGTGGCGGCGATCTGGTGCTGAGCGGTGAGAAGCGGTTCGTGCTCGATGCCGCTTCGGCGGATGTCATCATCGTATCCGTGGCGCTTGACGGCGCACCGGCGCTGGTGCTCTTGGAGCGGACGGCTGTTTCGGCCCATGCTCTGCGTCGCGAAACCGTCATTGACGAGACAAAGCGCTCCTACGCTTTATCTCTCGATGGTATCACCGTGCCTCAAAGCCAGCTTCTGGATCCGGCCCGCGCGGCGGCGACGCTCTCCCATGTGGATATGGCCGCCAATCTGCTGCTCGCGGCCGATATGTGCGGTGGCACGGCAAGCGTTATTGCGTACACGGTGGATTATCTCAAGACGCGCAAACAATTCGGCCGGCTTATCGGGTCCTATCAGGCACTCAAGCATCCCATGGCCGACGCGCTGCTGGCCTATGAGTTGGCGCGCTCGCATCTTTATCATGCGGCCTATGTGGCTCATACGGCGCCGGCGGGGCCCATTGCCGTGCGCATGGCCAAGGCGCAGGCCTGCCAAGCCTATGCCTTCGCCGCCGACCGCGCCATTCAATTTCATGGCGGCTTCGGGTTCACCTATGATTGCGATGCGCAGCTCTATCGCCGCCGTGCGCTCTGGGGCCAGCATCAGCATGGGGATGATCGCTATCATCGCAAGCACCTGGCGGCCGCGCTGCTAGACGGGTAGGGGCTTGACGCGCACGGCGCCACGCCTTACCTGCCCGAGATTGGTGATCGCGCAGGACGCAGGAGGCCAGCCATGCCGGATAAAGCCGCTCTCTATGACACTGTCGCTCAGGAAATCGCCGCCGTCGTGGATGGCGAGCCGGATCGGGTCGCGCGTATGGCGACGGTCTCTTGCCTCTTGTCTCAAGCCTTTGACAGCTATTTCTGGGCTGGCTTTTACGTGGTGGATCCACACAAAGAGCGTGAGTTGGTGGTCGGGCCCTATCAGGGAACCTTGGGCTGCTTGCGTATTCCCTTCGGCAAGGGCGTCTGTGGTACGGCCGCCGAAACGCGTGAAACCCAAGTGGTCGAGGATGTACACGCCTTCCCCGGCCACATCGCGTGTGACAGTCGCAGCAACTCCGAAATCGTCGTACCGGTGTTTGATCAGGATGGCGCGCTGATCGCCGTGTTCGATGTGGATTCCACCGATCACGGTGCGTTCGATGCGGTGGACCGGGAAAAACTCGAAGGCATCCTGAAGGCCACGTTCGCTGCATAAGAATCCGGAAACGGATCGTTTATGTCGCGATCATGCCCTGACACAGGTGTGCCATAACCCAATCGTGCCACAACCCAATCGTGCGATACCCCAATCATGAAAA
>CAZVEE010000022.1:42413-46609 GCA_964625525.1 uncultured Alphaproteobacteria bacterium
GTGCCATAACCCAATCGTGCCACAACCCAATCGTGCGATACCCCAATCATGAAAACGGCCTTGAAGGGATCCTCCTTCAAGGCCGCTCGCGATTGATCAGCTCAGCGAGACCTGCCGAATGGCGACGGTCTTACTGCTGCACCACCGGTTCAAAGCCCTCCAGGGCCGCCTCCAGGTCCGGCACATGCTCCGCACCCACCGGTACCTGTGTCGAGGAGCCCTCGAATGCCGTCCCGATCGGCTCATACCGCCCGCCCAGGCACTGGCCCAGGAACGCTTCCATGATGGCATAGAAGGCGAGCCGGTTTTGCGGTCGGGCAAAACCATGCCCTTCATCCGGGAACAGAACATAAGTCACGGGCAGGCCGTTGGCGGTCATGGCGTCAACGATCTGGTCTGATTCCGCCTGTTTCACGCGGGGATCATTGGCCCCTTGCCCGATCAGCAGCGGCCGGGTGATCGCATTAGCCTGGGTCAGCGGCGAGCGCTCCCGCAGCAGCTCCCGCCCTTCTTCGGTGCGCGGGTCGCCCACGCGGCGGGCCATGCTTTCAAAGAAGCTGGTCCAAGAGGGCGGAATGCTTTCCAGCAGGGTGATAAGGTTTGATGGGCCCACAATGCTGACGCCGCAGGCGAACCGGTCCGGCGTGAAGGTCAGGCCGGCAAGTGTCGCATAGCCGCCATAGCTGCCACCGGCGATGGCCACGGCATCTGCTGTGGTGATGCCTTCCGCCACGGCCCAATCAACCGCGTCGATCAGGTCATCATGCATGGCCGCGCCCCATTCCTGGTCGCCCGCGTTCAGGAACGCTTTTCCAAAGCCGCTGGAGCCCCGGAAGTTCACGTTCAAATGGGCATAGCCCCGGTTGGACAGCCACTGGCGCCAGGCGTCATAGCCGTAGCTGTCGCGCGCCCAGGGGCCACCGTGCACGTCCAGCACCAGCGGCAGGGGCTGGTCCGGACGGCCATCGCCATCCGCGTCCGTCCCTTGTGGCAGGGTCAGATAAGAGACAAGCGACAGCCCGTCCCGCGAGGGGATCACTTCCGGGAAGGTTTCATTGAGCGGCTGGCCCACCAGATCGGGGCGCGACACGAACAGCGGTGCCAGCGTGCCCGCCTCCCGGTCCAGCAGCGAATAGGTGCCCGGCGCCGTGGCCCGGTCTTCCGCGATCACCCAGGTGCCGTTGTCTTGCGAGGCCGCGACGATGGAGACATCGCCCGTCAACTGGTCGTCCAGCACCGCAAAGGCCGGCGCCATGCGCTCGTCCAGCACCGTCCACTCCGTGCGCGTGTAATTCACCGCATAGGCCAGCGGAACGTCCTCGGTCGGGTGGAACAGCACATCGGAAACATCCGCCCGGGAATCATCGGCGATCACGGTACGCTCACCGCTGTCATAATCGACCAGCACCAGCGCCGCGGTATCGCGATCTGTGCTGTCGAGCATGTAGAAGCTGCGCCCGTCCCGGGTGAAGCTCAGCAGGTCGGTGGTGTTCGTGTCTTCAAAAGCGATCGTGAAGAACGATGCCCAGGCCCCTTCCGCATCGCGCTTGAACACCTCTTGGCCGCCGTCGGGCGTCTGACGCACCGCAAGGCGCAAGGCAAGATCGTGATCGGCCACGAAGGCGCCGAAGCCGTTGTTTTCTTCCACCAGAGACCGTTCGCCGGTCGCCGTGTTCACCAGCCACACATCATGCCAGCGCTCGTCGCGATTATTCAGGCCCACGAGCAGTTCGTCCGGCCGGTCGATGCTGGATCCGATGATCACGGCGCGCATATCGTCGAAGGGGGTCAGGTCCAGACTCGCGCTCGTTTCCACATCAACGCTGTAGAGGCGGAAATTCTCGTCACCGCCTTTGTCTTGGAGATAAAGCACGTGCTCGCCGCTGGTGCTCCAGCCATGGAAGCGGATCCCCCGGCCTGTATCGCGGGTCACCGGTGCGGCGGTCTCAATAGCGTCGGCTGGGCCGACCCAAACATTCAGGACCCCGTCCAGCGGCGCAATGAAGCTCACTTGTGTGCCGTCCGGGCTGATGCGGCCCTGGGTGCGGGTCGGGTTGCCAAAAAACAGATCCCGCGGCAGCAGCGGTGTTTCCGTCACGACGGCGGTGGCGGTCACGGTGTCCTCGCTCACGGCGTCCTCCAGCGCGGCCTCATCCTCCATCGCGTCGGGCTCGTCTGTGGCGGGCTCGTCTGTGGCGGGCTCTTCGGCTTCGGTCGGCGCGTCCATGGTGGTTGCATCGCTTGCGTCCATGGTCTCAGACACCGGGGCCTCATCGGCCGGGTCTTCTGCTGGCGGTGGTTGACAGCCGCCCAATGTCACGGCCAAGGCCAGTGCGGCGGCTCCGGTCCACAGGCGCATGCGGGCACTGCTGGCGTTGAAAATCGTCCATGGGGAAACGGACATCAAGAAGCCCTCCCGGCAAAAATCCTTGAATCTCTGGCGCGAACGATACCTCTTACGAGGTGCCGGGTCGAGATGGCCCCGTTGCCAGAAGCGGGGGCTTTGGCTACAAACCCGGCCTAATCCTGCGGGCGGGTGCGCGTGCCCCGCGTCTTCCCCCATCCCTCTTGCTGTCGGGAGCCGTCCATGGCGAGCTATCAGTACATCTATTCCACGGAGAAGCTGTCCAAGACCTATACGGGCGGCAAGCAGGTGCTGAAGGATATCAGCCTCAAATTCTTCCCCGACGCGAAAATCGGCATTGTCGGCGTCAACGGCGCGGGTAAATCCACGCTGTTAAAGATCATGGCGGGTGTCGATACCGAGTTCAATGGCGAGGCTTGGGCCGCAGAAGGCGCCAAAGTTGGCTATCTCCAGCAGGAGCCCGAACTCGACGATTCTAAAGACGTGCTTGGCAATGTCATGGACGGGGTGGCGGAAACTAAGGCGCTGCTTGACCGCTTCAACGAGGTTTCGGCCAAATTCGCCGAGCCCCTCGATGATGATGAAATGAATGCGGTCATCGCCGAGCAAGCCGAGATCCAAGAGCGCATCGAGGCGCTCGACGCCTGGGATCTCGATTCCCAAGTGGACATGGCCATGGACGCCCTGCGGTGTCCCCCGAGCGATGCCAAGGTTGAGGACCTCTCCGGGGGCGAGCGGCGCCGTGTGGCTTTGTGCCGCCTGTTGCTGTCAAAGCCCGATCTGCTGCTCCTCGATGAGCCCACCAACCACCTGGATGCGGAATCTGTGGCTTGGCTGGAGCATTTCCTGCGCGACTATCCGGGCGCGGTCATCCTCGTGACCCACGATCGCTACTTCCTCGACAATGTCACCGGCTGGATCCTGGAGCTTGATCGCGGGCAGGGCATTCCCTATCAGGGCAATTACTCTTCCTGGCTCGATCAGAAGCGCAAGCGTCTGGAGCAGGAGGGCAACAAGGAAGAAGCCCGCCAGCGCACCCTGTCCAAGGAACTGGAATGGATCCAGGCCAGCCCCAAGGCCCGCCAGGCCAAGAGCAAGGCCCGCATCAAGGCTTATGAGGATCTGGTCAACAAGGCCCGCGATCTTTCCCCCGATACCGCCCAAATCATCATCCCTGTCTCCAAGCGTCTGGGCGATGTGGTGATTGAGGCAGAGGGCCTGTCCAAGGCCTATGGCGACAAGCTGCTTTATGAGGATCTGTCTTTCCGTCTGCCGCCCGGCGGCATTGTCGGCGTCATCGGCCCGAACGGGGCCGGTAAGACCACACTCTTTCGCATCATCACCGGCCAGGAACAGCCCGATTCCGGCTCCTTCCGTGTCGGGGACACGGTGGAGCTGAGCTATGTGGACCAGAGCCGCGACGCTCTCGATCCGGACAAGAATGTCTGGGAAGAAATCTCCGGCGGTCTCGACATGCTTACGCTCGGCAAGCGCGAAGTGCCAAGCCGTGCCTATGTGGGCAATTTCAATTTCAAAGGCGGCGATCAGCAAAAGAAAGTCGGGCAGCTCTCCGGCGGCGAGCGCAATCGTGTGCACCTGGCGAAGATGCTGAAGACCGGCGGTAATCTGATCCTGCTCGATGAGCCCACCAACGATCTCGACGTGGACACGCTGCGGGCGCTCGAAGATGCATTGGTCGAGTTTGCCGGCTGCGCTGTCGTCATCAGCCACGACCGCTGGTTCCTCGACCGCATCGCCACCCACATCCTGGCGTTTGAAGGCGACAGCCAGGTGGTCTGGTTTGAAGGGAACTACCAAGACTACGAAGAAG
>CAZVEE010000023.1:0-13396 GCA_964625525.1 uncultured Alphaproteobacteria bacterium
GTGTTCGAGGGCGCCCAGTTCTCGGACAGGGCGTGGTTCCAGGGCGCCCAGTTCTCGGGCTATGCGGGGTTCGAGGGCGCCCAGTTCTCGGGCGGGGCGGTGTTCGAGGGCGCCGTTTTCCGTGGACCAACGGCCTTCGACCAAACAACCTTTCTCGGATCTGTGAGCTTTGATCGCGCGGAATTTCCCGGCTCCGCCAATGCGCGTTTGAATCTGACGGCGGCGTTCTTTCACACGCCGGACGCACCCAAAGCCGATAAGGCCGTGGACGACGCCACCGAGCCGGCGGCACCCGCCATGCCCAGCCCGGACGACACCGCCCCCCGCACCCACACCGATCTCTCCGGTTCCAACCTCGCCCACACCATGCTGCGGGGCCAGGACCTGCGCCTCAACAATGTCAAAAATGCCACGCTGAACGAGGCCGATCTCACCGACGCCCAGCTCTGGCTCGATGGCAATCCCATCCGCAACACCCTGTTCGGGGCGTTTTCGCCCAATCCGTGGCTGGTCATTGCGCGGCGGTTTACCGGCGCGGCGCTGTTGTTCAACATTTTGCTGCTGCTGGCATTTTTCACGCCCTTCCTGCTGAAGGTTCTGGCCTTCTACACCTGGGGCACGGCGGAGCAGGCGGGGGCCCTCTCTGAGGAGACCTGCGCGGCGGAGGATATCCTCTGTATCGAGACACAAGTGTGGACCCAGGCCTTGGGCGGGCAAGAGGCGCCCTGGCTCATGGGCCTGTCGCTTTTGCTCATCGCCTATAACATCCTGCGCTTCTGGCTCACCGCCCGCGCCACCGAGCTGGAAGATGAACAGCGCCGCACCGACCACGCGCCCGAACTCATCCGCTATTGGGATCTGGTGCAGTATGAGCGTGCCTTCCGCGTGCTTTATGCGGTGGCTCTCGGCGTGGCCATTTGGAACCTGATGGTCTGGCTGGTCGAGCCCGTGACCATTTTTCAGCCCACGGAGGAGGCACCCGCCGAGGCCCGTCTGCCGCTCGTCCTCGCCGGCTTCTTCACCCAGACCATTGAGTGGTTGATGACCGTGGTGCCCGCCTGGGCCGCCATCGCCGTTGGTGCGGGCCTGATCGGCCTGATCAGCTTTCTGGTCTCCAGCACCCGCCTGTGGCAGGAATACACGGACACCATCTGGCCGCTCACCATCGCCGCTGTCCTGGCCCTGCTCATCCCCATGCCCTGGGCCATTCTCTGGCTCCAGGCACTCGTCCCCGGGTTTGAGATCGCCCTTGCCGTTGCCGTCGTCGCCGGTTGGGCCGCCATCGCCGCCGTTGTCGCGTTCAGCGTCGCCGCCATCGCGCAGCTCGGCCGCCAGGCCCTGAAGAGCCCCGGTGACGCGCTCCTGCCGCTCGTCTGGCTGCCCGCACTGCTCCTCGCGCCCACTGCCGTGGTGCTCCTCCTGGCCTGGGTCTTGAGCCCCCTCAGTACTCCCGACGAACTCCTCGCGCTCGCTCTCCTCGCCGCCTGGGGCGGGGCTGCCTATGGCGTGCACCTCCGCCAAGTCCGTATGGCACAACGCGCCTAAGGTGTACAAACCGACCGTGACCGCATCCGCGCACCCGCGACGACCTAGACCGCATTTGAGGGAATCATGACCCACACCGGCCTCGTCACCGCCTTTGTCAGCCTGCTGCTCTTCGTCCTGTCCCATAGCGCCGTTTTGGCGCAAGAGCCGGACACTGGCCTGCACCCTTCCGGCCCGCAACCCTCCGCCCCGCTCATTTTCATTCCCGGTCTCATGGGCTCCCAACTCTGTGATCCGGCCCAGGACGGCAAGCAGATCTGGGGCGATGAGATGGAGATGGAGTTTTCCTGGGCGCAGGTCTATACGCCGCGGCACCGGGAGCGGCTCGCCCGCCTTGCGGACGCCGAGGCCGAGCGCCTTCAAGTCTGTGATGTGCTGCGGGAGAAGAACGCCACCCTGTTGTTCGAAGGCTATGACATTTCAAGTCTCCTGGGCATTGAAAGCGCCAACTATGGGGCGTTGATCCGTTTCCTGGAGGGCCTGGGGTATCGCGAGCGCGATGACGCGGCGCGCGAGCGCGATGACGCGGCGCGCGAGCGCGATGGCACGGCGACACGGCGCCTGCATGTGTTCCCCTATGACTGGCGGCGCAGCAGTCTGGACGCGGCCGACGCCCTCGCCGCCTTTATCGAGGATCTCGGCTATGAAGGCCAGGTCGATATCCTGGCCCACAGCATGGGCGGCCTCGTCGCGACACTCTACAGTCAGGGGCACCCGGATCATCGCGTCCGCCGCCTGGTGACTCTGGGCACGCCGCATCAGGGCGCCGCCACCCTGCTGACCAGCACTGTCGAGCCCAATTGGTGGAGCCTGTTCGCGCGCATGCCGCGTCAGGTGGTGCTCACCTGGCCGTCCCTGCTTGAACTCATGCCGGCCTATGAGCGGTGCTGCTATATTCTCACCGATCAGGGTGAGGACGGCGGGGTCTATGAGCGCTTCGACCCCTATGATCTGCGCTATTGGCAAGCCCAGGACTGGTACGATCCCACCTGGAGCGAGCCCGACTCACCGGTGCGCCAAAGCTATGATGCGAGCCTTGCCCGGGTGGGTTTGATCCGGGACCGCCTGTCTCAGCCCGTCAGTGTGGCACGGGTCATTCATATCGCCTCGCCCGTCTATGCAACGCCCGAATTGATCCGTGTCGGTCCGGACATGACCGGGTTCGACGGGGTTTTGAAAGGACCGGGCGACGATACGGTGCCGTTCGAGAGCGCCACCAATGACGGTGTGTCCAGTGCCCAGGTGCTGGAGGCCAGCAACCGCCACATGCGGATTTTTACCGGCTCGGTCACGCAAGCCAATCTACGCACCGCCTTGCTGGACCCGACACCGCAGCCCCACCAAATCGACCGCACCGTGAGCATCGACCTGAGCGAAGACTTGGGCGAGCGGAGGGCGCGATTGTATGAGGGGGCCGCCAGTGTCGAGGTGAACTTCATGGGTGTCGATCTTGATGGCGTGGTCTGGGCGCCCGGTGAGACGGCCCGCGCCACCATGACCGTGAATTACGATATGGCCCTTTCGCCTGGCCTCAGGCGCTTGTTGGACCGGCACCAAGACCTGCGTGATCGCGTGATGGGCCGGGTCCGGACGCATCTGCAAGACCGCATGCAGGACGCAGACACCAGCCTGTGCATTGATCTGCAAGGAGACCCTGTCTGCCTCGCCTTCGCAGGCGCTGACCACCGGCAAGCGGACAATGGCACACGGACTGTCTCCGCGACGTTCACCGCCACCGCGCCCCAAACCCCGGGGCTCTACTGGCTGACCGTCGAGCAGGATATCCTCGATATCGACCTGTCTCGCGTCGTGGTGGTGGCCGAGGCGCCGCCGGCGCCGTGACGAGGTCTTTGCTGCCCTCACCGATGGCGCTGGGCCGTGTATACTTCCGCGACGAAGCCGGCTGTCGACACCGGTGGATTTAGCAGGGAGGACGACCCATGACTGACCAGTCCAAGACAAAACCGCTGTCTGCGTCTCGGCGCGACGTGATGGCGGGCGCGGCGGGCCTTGCCGCCGCCTCGCTCGCCACTGGTGCGGTGCACGCGGCAGACGGCCCCGATCTGTCCGGCACATCGATCCTGATCACGGGCACGTCGTCGGGATTTGGGCGCTTGAGCACGGAGTATTTCGCGCGCCTTGGCGCCCGGGTTTTCGCCACCATGCGCAATGTGCCCCGCCCCGAAGCCGACGCTTTACGCGATTTGGCCGCAAGCGAGAATCTCGCCATTGAGGTCATTGAGATTGACGTGCTCTCCGATGCGCAGGTCGCCTCGGGTGTGGGCGCTGCTCTGGAGGCCACGGGCGGCACGCTTGATGTGTTGGTGAACAATGCTGGCATTTCCGTTCCCGGACCGATTGAGATCCAGGATATGCCGGCGACCAACTTGATTTTCGAAACCAATGTGATGGGCTGCCACCGCATGACGAATGCCGTGTTGCCCGCCATGCGTGCCGCCGGCCGCGGTCAGATCTTCCAGATCTCATCGCAATTGGGACGGTTGATCATTCCCGGGTTCGGGCACTACTCGGCCACCAAATTTGCGCTGGAAGCCATGAGCGAGCAACTGGCATACGAACTTGTTCCGCATGGGATTGATGTGACGATTATTCAACCTGGCGGGTACCCGACGAATATCTGGCGCAACAGCAATCGCAATGCGCAGGCGTTGAAAGACCGTGTCGACCCCGCCTTGCTGGCGGCGTATCCCGAGCTCACCACAGGGCTTGGGGAACGCACCGGCGGTGGCCAGTCCACCGATCCCATGGATGTGCCCCGTGCCATAGCCGAGATCATGGCCATGCCGCGTGGCGAGCGCCCCCTGCGCCGGGCCGTGCATCCTACCTCTCGCCCTCAAGAGGTGATCAATACCGTCAGTGCGGAAACCCAGGTGGCGTTTCTAGGCCAGTCTCCGTTCGGCCCTTGGATCAAAGACGTGCACAATGTGGACTGAGTTCTGAGAGCGCTCGGCGGATTGCTCATCAATCTGCCAACGATATTGTCTACCGGCCACAAAAAAGGGGCTGCCACACGGCAGCCCCTTCTGACGTAAGCCTTGTTTCTTCTAGAGGTTCAGTCGCAAGGTCACTCCGTAATTGCGCGGCCGCGCGCGGGTGAAGGCGGCCGGGCCGCGACGGTCGATATCAACGCCGGTGATGATGCGCTCATCAGTGATATTCCGGACAAAGAAAGTCGCCGTCCACTGCTCATTGCCCAGACCCAGATAGAGGTTCCCCACCGTGTTGGAGGGAATCTCCAGGTTCTGAATGAAGCCCTGGTTCGTCGTTTCCGCCGTGTTGCCCAGGCTGCTGACCATATCGTCGACATAGGAAATGTCACCGCGGACAATGAGGTCATACTCATCGCGGAACAACTCCGGCTCGATATAGTTGAAGCCGGCACTGACGGTGAAGTCCGGCGACATCGGCGCCCGGTCACCCTCTGATGCCACCGACTCCGCCAGCGCGGCGACCGATACAATCTCCGCATTGTTCCAGCCGAAATTGGTGTAGACAGAGAGTTTGTCGGTGAGGCGGGAGTCGATGTTAATCTCCACGCCCTTGCTTTCAATGTCGACGAACGATCCTTCCAGAATCCAGCCGCATCCCAGG
Source organism: uncultured Alphaproteobacteria bacterium (assembly GCA_964625525.1). Classification (GTDB taxonomy): domain Bacteria; phylum Pseudomonadota; class Alphaproteobacteria; order JAJFIK01; family JAJFIK01; genus CAZVEE01. The sequence continues at coordinate 5,158 of CAZVEE010000023.1, forward strand.
AACACCTGGGAGCGCACATCACTCCAGTCGATGAAGTAGCCAGTGGCGTTCACTGTCGTCGTACCGTTGAACAAGGTGGCTTTCACGCCGGCTTCGTAGTTGGACAAGGAGTCACTGTCGATTGTGGTCGGAATATCTTCCGGCCCCTGACCTTCGCTCAGCACGCCCAAGCCCTGCAGTTCATTGGTACAGGCAGAGCTGATGAACTGCTGCACGCTGCCCAGGCGGAACCCTTCCGAATACCCCGCAAACAGGGTCAGGTCTTCGGTCGGGCGGTAGAGAATTTCCGCTTTGGGGCTAAAGCCGTCTTCTTCGATGGTGTCAACCAGGCGATCTTCGCTGAATTCAATGAAGCCTCCGAAGAACACGTCGGCATCCTGGCTGTAGTCGAAGTAACGCCCGCCGCCAATGAACTCAAAATCGCCCAGTGTCAGGCTGACTTCCCCGAAGATAGCCAGTTGCGTCGTATCAAAACTATACCGGCCTTCGAAGAAGTTATCCGCCCGTTCGGCCCCGAAGGCCGGCGTGGTGATGAACCCGCTGAACTCATCGAGCCATGCATCCAAGCCCGGAATGACTACATCCTGCTGGAAATCCCGGCTTTCGTCCTCGTAATAGACGCCCACCAGGAAGTTGAGCGGGCCGGAGAAGTCTGAGACCACACGCACTTCCTGGCTGAACCGGTCAAGCTGGGTATTGTTTTCAAACGGCGAGCGTAGCAACGGCACGGCTTGAGTTGGGTCGAGCGGATCAGCGCCAACATTCAGGATACCTTCAACACCGGTGCCTGGAGTGAAGGTGGGCGAGCCGTCGCGATCAATGTCCCACCAATTGAAATTGGCCTGATTGATCCAATCCCGTGTGCGGATCGTGTCATCGAGCAGGTTCTCGAAATCCCGCTTAACATAGGATGTTACCGACGTGACAGTCAGCTGGCGGAACGTCTTTTCGCCTTCCAGGCTGATGACCGCAAACTCATCGTCGAAGGTCTCGTCGAGGAATTTGGCAATCTGTAACTCGTCCGAGATCGATACGCTTTCACCCGGAAACAGAATGTTTCCGTTATTGGACGTGCGCGAATTGAGGCCCAGACCTTCGAGTGGATCGTTCCTGCGGTATTCGTCCGCGCGACCGTCCAATTCAGATTGCTGATAGAGACCGGACAGCTTGAATTCTAGCGTATCGCTTGGTGCCCAACGCAGCGCGGCCCGGCCGCCGAAGATATTCTCCGTATTGTAATCTTCCTGACCGAAATTCGCAGGGCCGCTATACACATTATCAATATAGCCACCACGGTGAATGCCGTATCCTGAGACGCGCAATGCGACTGTCTCACTGATCGGCAGATTCATTGTCACGTCGCCGTTGTAACTTTCCGACCCATTGTCGGTCAAAAAGGTCGTGAACCCCGTATTGACGGTGAACTCTTCAAAGTCTGGCTCATTGGGAATGATCCGGATCACGCCCGACATGGAACTGGCGCCGAACAGGGTGCCTTGCGGCCCGCGCAGCACTTCGATGCGCGCGATGTCCACCAGGCCTGCATCCGGGTTGAAACCGGAGGTGGTCACAGCGGTCTCATCAAAATAGATACCAGCCGTAGACGGAATATTTGGATTGGCATGGTTGAGGCGCGTGGAGGTCACACCGCGAATGGTGAGCTGAGTTTGCCCGCTGCCGGAATTGTTCGCGCTCAAACCGGGGACGAACCGGTAGTAATCGTCAAAGCCCGTGGATGCCCGCGCAGTCAAATCACTGCCGGAAATCGCCTGGATGCTGCCGCCGATGTCTTGCAGTGTTTCCGCGCCGCGCTTACGCGACGTGACAATAATCACTTCAGACGACGTATCGTCGGTATCCACTGCATCTTGCGCCTGCGCCATCGCCGTGGACGGAACAAGCATAGATGCGCTCATCAAGGCCGAAAAGCCGACGCTTGAGGCAAGAAGTTTTCTGATCGACATGAGGTGAGGTGCCCCCTTGGTAGCCCACAAACAGACAATCTCTGTACGATAGATATTGTCCGGAGAGCTCCTATGAGTGGCACAAAAACCAGTGTGTGTCTAATTGGGGCACGACGACTGCGTCACATCGCGCATTTCCCATGATACTATTGGTATTTGCACGAATGAGCAGGTGGCCCTGGCAAGGGGGTTTGCGCCTCTTATTAACATGCACGGTTACAATGTCACACTATTAAGGCGGATCTTTCTGGTGCAATTCATCTTTGGGCTGTAAGATGCCCGAAACCCTCTGCGGGCGCACCAAAAAACCACTTGGCGGAGTGTGAATTACAAATGGTCCGCCCAGAGATGCTACGCGCGGATGCGGCGCGCGAGACTGTAGGTGTAATCATCGCACGACACTCGTATGATGCGACTCAGCATTATGGCGCTCGGTGCTCCCACGGGACAGGCGAGGGGCAGGTACCGGGTGAGGGCCTCAGCTTTGTGTATAATGGCGCAATGCAGTGAACGGCGTATCATGCACCCGCAAGGATAATCCACGCAGCATCGTAAACGCTTCCCATGGGACAAATCTCCGCACTTTTCCTGCACAAGGTGGTCACGGCGGCAACGGCTGCGGACCCGCCGGACGGCGTCCGGCGACGGGACTTGCTTTGGTCCGTTGGGGTGGACCCTGATGCCCCCGTCGATCCCAAGCAGATGATTCCGGATGATGACTATTACGCCTTGTGCGAACGGGTTGTGCGGGACGATGCGCACGGCCCGTCATTGTCGATCCGTGTGGGCTCTTCCATGCGCTGTGACGATTACGGTGCTTTTGGCCTGGCTTGTAAGGCGGCGGTGGATTTGCGGGGATCGTTTGAACGCGCCGAACGGTATGGCCGGGTGCTGACCAGCGTCTCCACCTATACGCTCGCACGGGAGGACGACGCATTTTTCATGATGCTGCATCGCGCCGGTGAGCGGCGCCTCGGGTTGCGTCTGTCCAATGAGCAGACCATCGTTGCCATCACCCAAATCAGCCGCGAAGTGTCGCAAACCCCGTTCTATCCGGATACGGTTCATTTCAAACACCCGGCCCCCCATGATATCACCGCGCATGAAGCCTATTTTGGGTGCCCGGTGGTGTTTGGATCAGATCGGGATGCTCTTCAGGTGTCGGCGGAACGGCTTCGTGCGCCCAATCGGTTGGGTGACCCCGGTCTGTCCGGCTTTTTCGATGCCCATATGGATACGGAATTGGCGGCGTTCACGGATGACCAGGGCCTTGATCACCGCGTGTGCGTCCAAATCGCTCAGGCTTTGAGCGAGGGCGTGCCGGCCATCTCCGCAGTGGCCAGCCGCTTGGGCATGAGCGGGCGCACGCTACAGCGTCGGCTGGCGGAGCAGGGGGCCGCGTATCAGGATCTGGTGGACAAGGCCCGGCGTGACCTCGCCGAACGGCTTTTGCGCGATACGGACTATCCTCTCTCCGACATCGCGTTCCTGACGGGCTTTTCCGATCAAAGCGCGTTCACCCGAGCATTCAAACGCTGGAGTGGCCAAACGCCGCGCTCCTATCGCTTAGAGGTGCTGCGCCCACCCGCGTGACGCCCCCTGACGCGCCAAGTCAAAACTCTGGCGCGCCGCGTCAAGATCAAGGCGCCCCCAGACGGTACTCCTCGGCCTGTCCCAAGCAGGAAAGGAGACCACCATGCCACCGACACGGACGACACAGACGCACCATAACCAACCCGTTCTGGTGCTGGGCGCCACGGGTAAGACCGGCCAACGCGTGGTGCGCGGCCTTCAGCGGCGCGGCGTACCGGTGCGCCCGGGCTCGCGCGCGGCTGTGCCGTCATTCGACTGGCATGATGAGGCAGGCTGGGATGCTTGCCTCACGGGGGTGCGGGCGGCCTATATCGTCTACACGCCGGATTTGGCCATGCCCGGCGCGACGGATGCGGTGCAGGCCTTTTGCGATCGGGCGCGGCGCCAGGGCGTGGGCCATCTGGTCTTGCTGTCGGGCCGGGGAGAGGCAGAAGCCCAAGCCTGCGAACGCATCGTGCAGGCTTCAGGTCTGGCCTGGACAATCATCCGGGCCAGTTGGTTTTTCCAGAATTTCTCTGAAGGTGCCTTCATCACCATGGTGCGGGCGGGTCAGATCACTCTGCCCGCGGGGATGACACCGGAACCCTTTGTCGATGTGGATGATATCGCTGACATCGCTGTGGCGGCCTTGAGTGAACCGGGGCACGAGGGGGCCCTCTACGAGGTGACGGGGCCACGCCTGATGACCTTTGCCGATGTGGCGCGCGAACTGTCCCAGGTCATCGGGCGCCCGATCAGCTATAGTGATGTGCCCCATGACGCTTTCATCGCGGAGCTGACCCACTCCGGTGCGCCGAAAGACGTGGTGTGGATGCTGGATTATCTCTTTGCCACCGTGCTCGACGGGCGCAATGCTCACCTGACGGACGGTGTGGAACGGGCGCTGGGGCGCGCGCCTCGGGATTTCTCCGCCTATGCTCGCGCCGTGGCTGCGACCGGCTTGTGGGAGGCCTCCTCATAATGGCTATGACCAATAACCGCTGTGATCATACGGGGTGTGGTTGGGCTATCTGCGGACATGGCCATGGACCGGGCGCAGTGTCCCCGTCTTTCATCCGCGCCACGGCCTTGGTTGTGCGCCTTCCAGACGAGCCGTCTGCGTGCCCTCAAACATCGGAGACCTTTGATGCCTGATGATGGATTTGTTTACCTCTGCCTGGTGCTCGGCCTGTCGAGCGCTTTGGTCGGCGGTGTGTTCAAGGCATTTTCCGAGTTTATCATGGATGCCCTTGTGCGCACCGAGCCTGCGGGTGGGATCGAGGCGATGCAGCACATCAATCGCAGTGTTATGCGCACCGAGTTCATTGTCTCCTTCATCGCCCTGGCGCCGGTCTCTATCGCCTTTGCCGTCTATGCGGGGGTGTTCTGGAGTGGGTTGAGCGCCATACTGATCATCGCCGCGGCGGGCGTTTATGCGACCAGCGTCTTTCTGGTGACAGTTCTTGGTAATGTGCCCATGAATGAGCGTCTGGCCAAACTCTCCGCCACCACGCCGGAGGCGCTGGCCTATTGGCGCGTTTATGGCCGGGATTGGACCCGCCTGAACCATGTTCGCACCATCGGTGCCATCGTGACGGCTGGTTGCTATCTGCTGGCTGGCGTGGCCGGTGTCTAAGGGCGGCGGCCTCAGACAGCGGCGGGCCGCTCCACGTGATGACCGAAATCTTACGCCGGAGCGGAAAAACCGCTCCGGCCCTGCGCTACACTGCCCGCTGGCGCTCGTCTGCCCCTCCCGGCTATGCTTCGCCAAAGACCACGCCAGGGAGGGATCACAATGGGCGATCTTGAAACCGATTACCTCATTGCCGGCGCGGGCGCCGTGGGCATGGCGTTCGCCGACACTCTGTTGAGCGAAACCGATGCGGACATGATTATCGTGGACCGTCATGCGGCGCCGGGCGGCCACTGGAACGATGCGTATCCCTTTGTGCGCTTGCACCAACCATCGGCCTTTTACGGGGTGGCCTCAACCGAACTGGGCTCCGGCCGCGTCGATGAGACAGGCTCCAATAAGGGCTATTTCGAGCTGGCGTCGGGGGCGGAAGTCGTCGCCTATTTTGACCGCGTGATGCGCGAGCGTTTCTTGCCCTCAGGCCGTGTGCGTTATGTGCCCATGAGTGATGCGCTGTGGGATGCCGATGGCGTTGCGCGGCGCCAGGCGGGTTTCCGCAATCTCCTCTCCGGGGCCCAGAAGCGCGTGTCTGTCCGGAAGCGGATCGTTGACGGGACGTATTTCCGCACCTCCGTGCCGGCCACGCACACCCGCAAATTTTCCGTCGCCGACGGCGTGGCGTGCGTGACGCCCAATGAGCTGCCGGTCCAAGCACCTGCCTATCGCCGCTTCACGGTTGTGGGGGGCGGCAAGACGGCCATGGATGTGGCCGTATGGCTTTTGGAACATGGGGCAGATCCCGATGCCATCACCTGGGTGCGTCCGCGCGAATCCTGGCTTCTCAATCGCGCCACGACGCAGCCCAGCATGCGTTTTTTCCACGAAACCATCGGCGGCTTCGCCGCTCAGATGGAGGCCATGGCCCAGGCCCGGTCCGTGGACGATCTATGGGATCGCTTAGAGGCCTGCGGCGGCATGCTCCGCATTGATCGCACTGTCCGCCCCACGATGTTCCATTTTGCCACCTTAGCAGAAGGCGAGGTGGATCTGCTGCGCCGGATCACAACGGTGGTGCGCGGGCGCCGGGTCCGGCATATTGATCCGGATCGCTTGCAGATGGTGCACGGCGAGGACGTGCCCGCTCATCCTGATACGCTTTATGTGGACTGTACCGCCACCGCCACTGAGATGGAGCACCTCAAGCCAGTATTCGACGGGCCGCTGATCACTCTGCAAATCCTGCGTATGCCGCTCGTGACATTCAGCGCCGCGCTCACCGCTCATGTAGAAGCGGCCTACGACACGGATGAAGAAAAGAACCGTTTGTGTACGCCCATTGCACTTCCGGATACGACCACGGACTGGCTGCCCGCCACCATCGCCAACATGACCAATCAGTATACCTGGTCGCAAGAGGCGGGCCTGCGCGAATGGATCGTCAATTGCCGGCTGGATGGCTTCGGTGCCACGCTACGTGAGGCCAATCTCGATGACCCAGCCCAAAGCGCCGTTGTGCAGCGCATGCGCGAGAACATGTTCCCTGGAGTGATGAATTTGCAAAAACTGATCGAGGCTGGATGACACTCAGCCCCGCCGCTGGTCTCACAGGGCCCCAATGGCTTTCAGCCATAGTTCCCAGCGGCGATCAAGCTTATCGGTGTGGGCGAACGAGACAACGGCCTCGTCTTTGCCATGCAGCGCTTGACGCGCATCGCGCGGGGTCACGCCATAAGTCTGCTTAAAGACCCGCGTGAAATGCGTGGCGGAATTGAACCCCGAGGCGATGGCAATGTCACCAATTGGCGCATCTCCGGACAATTGACGCAGCGCCGCGCGTAAGCGCTCCTCACGAATGAGGCGCGCAATCCCACCCAGCGGTTCGAACATGCGGAACAGGCTCGCCCGCGACCAGCCGGAAAGGCGCACCACTGTATCCACGTCAAGCTGGGCACCGGCGCGGGCCCGTTGCCGGATCATCCGCTTGACGACGGCGACTGTCGCGGCTTTATGCGTCTTCTCGCTCTCGCTGTGGCGTATCTGCCCATTCAGGCATTCCGCGATGAGATCAACTCCAATCCCGACGGCTTTTTCTGCTTCGTGCACCGTCATTCTGCTGATGGTTCTTTGAAGGGTCACGAGGTATTGGGTGGTGATTTGCGACAATGGACCTGACGGGTCAACCGCAGACAGATGAATGCCATCGGGGTCTTTAAGTTGCCCGATCAACTTATCCCGCGGAATGAAAATGCTCACAAGGCGGAATGAAAATGCTCACAAGATCGAAGTCGGAGTTCTGGGTCTCCATCGGTCGCGCCAGATCGAAGGCCGTCAGGGTGTCGGTCCCGGCATAGGCCCTTGCTTCATCCGTGATGCTCACACTACCTTTGGTGAAGACTTGGATCATGAGGGTCTCTATGCCGTCCTGAAGCGGACGAAGTGCAGAGCGCTCAAAAACCTGTTTCTGTGCGAAGCATCGGCTGACCAGTACTTCATCTGCTATGGTGGCCCGGACACCCGCGCAATACGCGGCATCATCACCACAAGGATTACCCCGCACGTCAAAGATCGTGCCAATGCTCTCCCGCCATGCCTGATATTGCAGGCGCCCTGGAAGGGCAATGGTGTCAAAGGCGGTGGAGACAACCAGGTCAGAATGCGGGTTGCCGCCGCTGCTTGGGGCGGGCGGTGTGGACCCTTCCGCCTCCTCATTCATTGGTTGAGTCATGCCAACGTCCCACATCCTGAGCGCTTCGCGACGCGTGTGAATGGCGGTCAATACAGACAAAGTGCCGAAATCTTAACGGGAATTAAGACGGATGGTCGATTTTGGCACAAGGCTTGAGACGCCCGGGTTACCGGCCACAATCCGCTCCGACATAGGTTGACGTCACAAGAGTAGTGCGTGCCTTGGCAGGCTGAGACTCGACTCGCTGCTCGACTTTGCCATCGTGGATTTCGAACAGCGGTTCAACCTGTCCCTGGATGAGGATGGCAATCTCACCGGGGGGATCGAGCCGCTGGACGGTGCCGATGGCAGCGTCAGTGATATTCCGCTCGTGAATGATTTCGC
>CAZVEE010000023.1:13496-45294 GCA_964625525.1 uncultured Alphaproteobacteria bacterium
GCTGACGGCGGCCATCTCCTCGGTGAAGCAACCGGATGTCCTGGCCGCGCTCATCGCGACGAAGATCACGGTGGACCTGGCGGTCGAAGGGTTGGAAGTCGTCAATTCCGGCGCCACGGTGAACCTGGAAGTCCGCCCGTCCGAACTGGCGAAAGAAACGCTGAACCCCATTGTCGATGCACTGAATATCAGCATCGATGCCATTAATGAGATCCTGCCGGGCGACCAGTTCGATCTGGACCGGCTTAACAGTTTTACGACCCCGGCCATCGAAGCGGACGCCGATGCCCTCTTGGCGGCCATGGCCGACACTTATGGCGAAATCCTGCACGCCATCGTGCGCATCGCCAATCTGCCTCAGGATATTGTCAAAGCCACGTTCGCCGACAGCAATGGCAATGTGGATCTGGATCTGACCGCCTCCGTCGATGTGCTTGAGGATCTTGTCACCGCCGTGGACGACGGCTTGAACGATGGGATCAACTCGCTGCCGTCCATTGGCGTGAGTATCGATACGGAATTCGGGTCATTCGGCAGATCGGTCAGCATTCGGGGGCCGGTGCGCGACGGCCTGAGCCCGGTTTTCGACCAAATCGACACCTTGCTCGATGGCGTCCGCGAGGCCCAAGACGACGTGGATGTACTGGCGGATTTTGTTGAAAGCGTTATCAATCTGGATACCGCGACCCCGGTGAACTCCGCCATCGATGCTGCGCTCGATGCCTTTGTCACCTACGCCTCGGATTTGGTGCGCGGCTTCGATCTGGACATCACCTACGGCCTTGATCTCTTCGACGTGCGCTACGATGTGGGTCTCGACCTCATCCAGGAGGTCAGCTTCGATCCCTCCAAAGTCGACGTGACTTATGAACTCGGCGGGGAAAGCGCCACTGTGGGCCTGGATGATCCCGTCCGTTTCTTCGCCAATGGTGCGCCGGGCCAAGAGGTCGATGGCACCGCCACATATGATCTCAGTGGTGCGGTGGATTTTGAATATCGTCTCGCCCTGGATTATCAGCCCGTCTACAAAATCTACGGTCTGACCTTTGACGGTTCGGCCACTCTTGGCGATGGATCCGCGAGCTTCTCAGAAGACTATGCCCTGATCGAGATCACTGACAGTCTGGATCTGGACGATGTGGTGAACGGTTCGGTGGATCCGGCGGAGCTGTTCGACGATGCGCTCCTGGAACTGCCTTTCGGGTTTCTAGAAGATTTGGTGGATGTCTTGGGCGAAGCCTTGGCACCGGTGACGCAACAGTTGACTCCCTTTGCTGATCAGCCAGACCTTCACGCTGACCGTTGGCAACCGGAATGATGCGCCGACGGGGTCCATCCCCCGCCAGGCGGCTTTCGAGGATCAGCCCTTCACGCTTGATCTCAGCCTGTTTCTCACCGATCAGGATGAGGGCGACACGCTCACATTCGACGCGCAAAACCTGCCTGAAAGCCTGGCCTTGGACGCCGATACAGGTCTCATCACCGGCACGCCGGATACGGAAGATGACTTCTCCCTGATCTTGTAAGGGAGGCGTCATACCGCAAACCGTGCCGCCCAGGCCTGCTCGCGCAACCGGTGCGCCTCCGCCACCGTGACGGCGAGCTGGTCCTGCGCCTTGTCGAACTCCGACACCAGGCTGCACTCAAACAGGCCCGGGTCATCCGTGTTGAGACTACACGCGATCCCCGCATCCAGGGCCTGGCGCAGGGGATGAGCCCGCAGGGCCGCCACCGCCCCGGTCTTTTCATTGCTGGTGAGGCAGAACTCGAAATGCATGCCTGCCCGCCGGCAGCGCGCCAGCAGGTCCACGTCCTCGAACGCCGCCAGCCCATGGCCGATCCGCTGGGCCCCCAGCATCAGCGCCGCCGCGACCTCGTCGCGCTCGCCGAACTCTCCTGCGTGGACGCTTAAGCCCAGACCTGCCTCTCGCACCACCCGGCATGTGGCCCCGTGCCACTCCGGATCAAGCCGCCCGCGAGTCCCCACAAAGGTCACCCCCGCGATCAACTGCTCCCGTGCCAGATGCCGGATCGTCTCATGGCCCCGCGCCAGATCCTCCGGCGCCAGCCATTTCGGCAAGGTCCACAGCCAGCGCAGCCAGGGTCCCTCCGGCACCCATCGTGCCACCGCCGTTGTAAAGGCTTTCACATCCGCGGCGGCCTGGTCCGGATCCCGCGAGACCATCAGGGGGGAGATGGATATCTCCGCATAGGCTATGTTTTGTGCTGCGAGGTCTCGCCCATAAAGCCCCGCCAGTGGCACGAAACAGGGCCACGGTGCCCCGATCCAGGGCCGCGCCGCCGCCATCCACGCGGCAAAGCCCGCCCGCCCCGTGGCCCCAGGTCCAGCGGGCAGGGCGTCCGGTGCGATCACCGTCTCATACCCCAGATCTGCCAGAGCGCGCAGCCGTTCGCGCGACAGGGTTCCGATCAGGTGAACATGAAGTTCAGCATGCGGTATGAGTGTATCTCGCATGTGGCATGTCCTTCCCGCGCCGTGATCACGTCGATCCCCCCGGCCTGGGACGCAATCAGCATCAGTGCCGGGCGCGGCACCTGAGCCATATAGCTCAGCGCCGCGTTAAATCGGCTGCCCCGCTGCCAGCGGCCCATGGCCGTGACCACCCCGTCCAGGATCACGCCGATGCCGTGGAGCCGCCCGGCCGCATCGGCCACCATCGCGCCGTCCATCCGTGTCAACCGGGTGAGGGCGCCCACTTGCTCCGGCATCACGCGAAGCCCTTGGCCTGTCAGACGCTTTGCTTCCGCCGCTGCGCCCGCCGTGATCACCAGACTTGATCCCATTGCCTCTGCCGCAACGGTCGCCATCAGTCGGCGCAGCGGCACCTTCGACCCAGGCTCAAGCGGTCCAAAGATCCGCCCCAAGAGTGCCTGCGCTGTGGGCCAGGTCAACACCGCCTCGGGGGAGAGCATGTGCTCTGCTTCGAAGAACCAGATGCGCGCACCATCCGCAAGGACCATGCTCAAGGTCCAGAATGTTCGCCCATGCAAGACGAGGCGCGCCGGTGCCGCGTCGGGCCATGCGGCTCCTATGCCCCAGATCCGCCCCTCGTTGATCAGTAATGGCTCTTGCGCCGTGCTCGCGGCGATCAGCTTGGCCACCCCCGTCCCGTCTTCCAGGGGCACCGGCTCGCTGAGGCGAACGGCGGCGGCCTCGCCAGCCGCCGTCACCGCGAGCCCTCCATCGCTCTCACAGGCCCGCGCCAGTGTGCCCATGAGGGCGCGCCAATCCGTTTCCGGCGCAAATCCGAACGCGGCCCGCACGGCCGGGTCGGGGGCGGGCGCGTTGGTGGGTATGGTGTCCTGCGAGTCCATGCCGCAGCATAGAAGCCGCCGGCGCGGGCGAGAAGCCTTTTGCGCTCTTGGCCCGCCGGACCCCTGCGCGCTACCATGGCGCATGACTGTCACCCTGACCGACCTGGCGTCCTTACGCTCCTGGCCTTTTGACGAGGTGATCGACGTGCGCGCGCCGTGTGAATTCGCGCTTGATCACGTGCCGGGCGCCGTCAACCTGCCGGTGCTTTCCGATGCTGAGCGCGCTCAGGTGGGCACGATTTACAAGCAAGTGGACCGGTTTCAGGCCCGCAAAGTGGGCGCGGCCCTGGTGGCGCGGAATGCGGCGCGGCATCTGGACGAGGCGCTCGCGGACAAACCGGGCGGCTGGCGCCCGCTCGTTTACTGCTGGCGCGGCGGTCAGCGCTCCGGCTCTTTTGCCTCCATTCTGGCGCAAATCGGCTGGCGGGTGGACACTCTGGAAGGCGGGTATCGCAGCTATCGCCGTCTCGTGGTGGCGGCGGTGCAGGACGGCGTGCTGGCGCACCGGATTATTGTGCTTGACGGCAATACGGGCACGGCGAAGACGGCGATCCTTGCGGGCCTCTGCGAACGAGGCCACCAAGTGATCGACCTGGAGGCGTTATCGGCACACAGAGGATCAGTCTTTGGCGCTCTGTCCACGGCTCAACCATCGCAAAAATGCTTTGAAGGGGCGTTGGCCGTGGCTTTGGCGGGGATGGACCCGGCCCGCCCCGTGCTCGTAGAGGCTGAATCGAGCCGCATCGGTACGTTGGTGTTGCCGCGCGCGCTCTGGGCTGTCATGGGTTCGGCACCGCGCATCCGCCTGGAGGCGCCGCCGGCAGAACGAGCCCGCTATCTGGTGCGCGCCTATGGAGATCTGACGGCTGAACCCGCCGCGCTTTCTGCGCGTTTAGAAGCCTTGAAAACCATTCAGGGCGCAGAGCGTGTGGCCCATTGGCGGGCCCTGGCTCAGGCTCGTGACTTTGAGGCTCTGGCCCGCGAGTTGATCGACCATCACTATGATCCGCGCTATGCCAAGGCGCGGGGCCGGGGGCGGGAGACATGGGAAGTGCGCGTGTCTGTGGCCCGGTTGGATGCGGCTGGTGTGTCCATGGCAGTGGGCCAGGTAGAGCGCGCCATCGCCGCGCTTACCCCACCGCGATAACTGGCGGACCCGGATGAACGGTTCCGATGATCGCCGCCGCAAAGCCCTCTGCGTGCAAGCGGCTGAGTGTTTCGGCTGCCTGAGCCGCATCCACCGCCGCGAGCAGACCTCCGGCCGTTTGCGGATCAAACAACAGCGCCGTGACCGGATCATTAGCCAAACCCTCGGGGATGCGCATGCGGGTCGCCACGGCGCGGTTCGCCGGATACAGGCTTGACCGCACCCCCGCCTGGGCCAGGGCATCGGCACCGCGCATGATCGGCACCGCCGCCAGCGACAGACCTGCGCTCACCTGAGATGCCTCCAGCAAGGTCATCAAATGGCCCGCAAGGCCGAACCCCGTCACATCGGTCATTGCATGGGCATGGCGCAGAATGTCAGCGGCCGGTCCTTGACTGTGCTGCATCCAGGTCCACGCTTCGGCCACCATGGCCCCGGTCGCCTCTCGCGTCATCTCCGCGGCTAGTATCGTGCCCGACCCAATCGGCTGTGTCAGGATCAAGCAATCGCCCGCCCGGGCGCCCTCCAACGTGATGGGCGCGTCACTGCTCACACCGGTGAGCGTGAAGCCAATCGTCAGCTCACTGCCCAGGCTTGTATGCCCGCCCACCAGATCCGCGCCCGCCATGCGCAGGACCGGCGTCGCCCCGGCCAGGACCTCGCGCAGGGTACGGGTTTGCAGATCCGCGCTCAACGGCGGCAGGATGATCGTGGCCAAGGCCGCCTGCGGCTGCGCGCCCATGGCCCAGATATCGCCCAAGGCATGGATGGCGGCCACCCGGCCCATGACATAGGGGTCATCCGTGAAACTACGCAAATGATCCGTGGTCACCACTTGCCGTTGATCACTCCAGGTCAGGATCGCTGCATCGTCTCCGGGACCGGACACCACATCAGGTCGAGTCGGGCCGGGCAGGTCGCGCAAGACGGCGCGCAAGCCCGCCGCGCCCACTTTTGCACCGCATCCCGCGCACGGGGCACGGCCATCGCCCAAAGCCTCTCGCACGCCGTCCGCTACAAGGGGGGGCAGGGGCGGACGCGCCATCGCGGGCAGATCCCGAAATTGATTCATAAAGCGCTGATCGATCCAGTCTTTCAGGCGCCACACCCACCGCCCGGACAGGGCCCACCCGCCCCGGTCTCCCACGGCTGACTGGCGGCCCAGTGAAATGAGTTTTAAATAATCTTTTTGCGGATGATAGGCGCGCAAGTCTCCGCTGGACAGGGCCGCACGCAGATTATCGAACAGAACCGGCGCGGCCCGCACCGCGTAAACACCCGCTTTCGGGCGTGGCGCATGAGACAGATGCGCACAATCCCCTGTGGCAAACACGGACGGGTCGCTCACCGATTGCAGTTGCGCCGTCACGGTCACGAACCCCTCGCTCAGTGAGAGATCCGTCTGCCGCAGCCAGTCATGAGGCCGCGCCCCGGCGGCACTCACGGTAAAGTGGGATGGCACCGGCGCGGCGGCGTCCACGGTCACGGCGTCTGCCGTTACACCGGTCACATGCGCATGGGTGTGGAGTGTAACGCCGGCGTCCTTCAGATGGGTCATCAAGATGCGCCGGGTTCGCGCACTCACCCCCGTCAGGCCGTCGCCCGCGTCGAGCACGCTGACCCGGATCCCCGGGACACCGCGCAACCGGTGTGCCATAGCCAGGGCGATCTCGACACCTGCCACACCGCCGCCGATCACGGCGATGTCCGGTGCCACGCGACCCGCCTGCGCCGCCTCGACAAAGGCAGCCCAGCGAGTGGCGAGGCCGCCAAGGGGTTTGGCGGGCACGCCATGCGCGGCAAATCCGGGCAAGGCGGGCAACTCTGCGGTGATCCCCACATCGAGTGAAACAACATCGTAAGAGATCGGCGCTCGCTCTGCACACTGAACCTGCCGTGCCTCTCGGTCGATCCCCACCGCACGGTCCAGGATCAGGCGGGCCCCCGCAAAGCGCGCCAAACGCACCAGATCAATGTCCAGGGCCGCACGCGGATAATGGCCGGCCAGATGCCCGGGCAGCATACCGGTATAGGGCGCGCTTGGATCCGGATTGATCAGGGTCACCCGCACCCCCGGCAACCGCTCCATACCCCAGGCCCGCAGGACCAGCGCATGGGTGTGCCCACCGCCAATCAGAACCAGGTCTTTGGTAGCAGGGATCGGCGCATGCATGGGGCAGGGCACTCCTTTTTCCGCACAAACTGGGCTGCCGCTTGCCGTGGCGCGGCCCCTCGTCATAGGCTCACCTCCAGGTGCCACGGGGGGCAGGGTAAGTCACGCTCTGACGCCCTTTGTGACACGGAAGTGAATAGGAAACAGCTGCGCTGAAGCGGCCCGTTCAGCGGCTCTGGAGAGGAGATCCCCATCATGTCCGTAACGCTCACCCCCCAAGGCGATGTCGCCCTGATCACCATGGATGACGGCAAGGCCAATGCGGTGAATCCGACCCTGGTCGAGGGGCTGCATCGCGCGCTCGACACGGCCGAGGCGGAGTTTAAGGCGGTCATTCTGGCGGGCCGGCCTGGGCGGTTTTCCGCTGGCTTCGACTTGAAAGTGCTGCAAGGGGGCTCGGCGGACGATGCCCTGGCGCTCGTCCATCAGGGCGGCACGCTCTTGCACCGCCTCTATGGTTTTCCGCTTCCACTCGTGGCGGCCTGCACGGGCCATGGTATTGCCCTGGGTGCGTTCATGCTGCTGGCGAGCGATCTGCGTCTGGGCGTCGCGGGCGATTTCAAGATCGGCGCCAATGAAACCCCCATCGGCATGGCTCTGCCGGTGTTCGGTCTGGAACTGGCCCACGCGCGCCTCGACCCGCGGGCGCTGACCCGCTCTATCGTGCAAGGCCATCTGTTCGACCCGGCCGGTGCAGCGGAGGTCGGCTTCCTGGATCGGGTCGTGGCGCCTGAGGCGCTGATGGCCGAGGCGGGGCAGGCGGCGGCCGATCTGGCCACCTTGCCGGGCCATGCTTATGCCGCCAACAAGCGTGGTATTCGCGACGCCACGCTCACGGCGATTCAGGCGAGCCTTTAAGCGCTCTCATCCGGGGCCGGACGGCTTGGCGCGGTAAAGCGCCGGGCAAGGGCGATGCCCAGCAAAGGCAATAGCGCAATGACGGCGTAGATCCATGCGGCGGCGTGGATCGCGCCTGCCACCGGGTCGGCGCCCGCGAGGCCCGCTAGATTGGCAATGATACCCACCAGGGCCGCGCTCAGGGCCGTTGCGGTCAGTTGCACTGTGGCAAGCGAGGTCGCGGCGTGATCGGCTTCACCCTCCGGGGCGGTCGCGTAAATCGCTGTTGTCAGATGCGGCCAGCCCATGCCAATCCCGGTGCCAACCAGGACCGTTCCCACCGCGACGGGCGCCAATGCCACGCCGCCGCTCCCCAGCGTGCCCGGCATAGCGAGGGCAAGGATCAGCACACCGATAATCATGCTCAACGGCGCGGCCAGAATGGCCAGACGCGCCCATTGGTCCTGCCAGTGGGACACCCCCAGTGATCCCAGCGTCCAGCCCACTGCGCCAAGCACCCCGAGATACCCCGCCATCACCGGCGTTTGGCCGTGAATGACCTGGAGGAAATAGGTCATGAACACGCCGCATCCGGTGATCCCCGCCGCCAGCACCGCTGCCAGAGCGAACAAGGCCCCAAACGGTCCTGAGACGCTCAACGCCCCATGCGGCAGCAGGCGCCGGGTCGCGGTCCGTTCTACCCGGACAAAAGCCGTCAACAGCATCGCCGCTGCGGCCAGTAACGCCAGGCTCGCCGCCGGATGGCCCACAAGGGCCACGCTCGACGCCACCACGATCGCCCCCAGAAGCAGCGCCAGCGGCCCCACGGCCACCGGTGCGGGCACCGCCGCGTCCTTGTCGCGGGTCGGAAACACTGCCAGCGCCAGGATGATCACCACCAGCGCGCCCGGCACTTGCAGCCAGAACGGCACCCGCCAAGACCCCGCGCCGGCAAACCAGCCGCCAATGGCCGGCCCCAGTGCCGTCGCCACGCCCCAGATGGTCGCCTCAATAGCCAGCGCCGCCGGTCGGAGCGGCGCGGGAAAACTCAAGCGCACCAAGGCGTAAGACAGAGACAGCAGCAACCCGCCGCCGCCGCCTTGCAGGAAGCGCCCGCTGATCAGCACCGGCATGGAGGGCGCCAGCGCGCACATGACCGAGCCCGCAGTGAACACGAGCGCGGCGATCACATAGGCCCCCCGCGGGCCCGCTCGGCCCAGCAGGCGGCTGGCGGAGGCGGCACCGATGATGGACGCCAGAACATAAGCCGTTGTGTTCAAAGCATAATAGCTGACGCCACCGATCTCGGTCACCGCCGTCGGCAACAGCGCCTGGACAATGAAGGCGTTGAGCGCATGGAGCAGCACGCCTCCGGAAATCCCGGCCATGGGCAGCGCGTAGCGCGGTGCGAGGAAGGCGCGCAGGCCTGTATCTGAGGTGCTCATGGTTGTCCTCTCCGCCCACTATGCTTATTTACCAAGCTATATCTTGGTTTATCTGAGGGTGAATATGTCAAGTGATGACTTGGAAAACAAGGGGGGGCTTGAGCGCCTGCTCTTCGCCCTAAAGAGCCGCGGGCCGCTCACCAGTGGTGAGGCGGGCGCGGTCCTGGGCACGACGAAAGAGAATGCGCGCCAGCATCTCACCCGCGCCGCCGAGGCGGGCCTTGTGGAGGCGCGCAGCGAAGCAAAGGGGGTGGGGCGCCCGGCCCAGCGTTGGTCTTTGACCGATGCCGGACACGGACGCTTTCCCAATACCCATGCGGATGTGGCGGTGGACCTGCTCGTGGATGTGCGTCTGCTGTTCGGGCGTGAGGCGTTGGATCGCCTGATTGATGCGCGGGAGGCGCGCACGCGCAGTGCCTATCGCAGTGCCCTGGCTTCCCTAAAATCCGTAGGCGAACGGGTGGCACGGCTGGCGGAGCTGCGCACGCGCGAAGGCTATATGGCGCACTGGACGCAGGAGGAGGACGGTAGTTTTCTGCTTGTGGAAAACCACTGTCCCATCTGTGCCGCCGCCCGCATCTGCCAGGGCTTTTGCCGCGCCGAATGGGCGGTTTTTCAAGACGCGCTCGGCCCGCAGGTCAAGGTAGAGCGGACCGAGCATGTGCTGTCCGGCGGGCGCCGCTGCACTTACCGCATTACACCGGTTGCGAAGGGGTGAGCAGCGGGCGCCGCCGCGCCTCAATTCAGAGAGATCAGAGCCGGGAAGGCGGTGCCACCACATTGGAGACGCCCAGCGAAGAAAGTCGGTTCCAGCGTGTCGATGGTTACGACACAATAGGAGCGGCCGAAGCGTAAACCGGTGGGCACGCGAAAGCCTTCCGCGGTTAGCGCGCCTAGACTCTGTATGCCAACATCGATCTCGTCATTGTCACTCAACGAACGGATCTGAATTCTAATGATTTTGTATTCGTTGACAAATGCGATCTGGCTGTCTGTTGCATTCTCTGGCGCACTGATGTCCACGGTGAACTGTGTCCGTGATGTCAGCCAATAACGCAGCGCAAGCCGCTCCAAGCGCGGCTCATCACTGGCCATGGCCGTCTCGAAAGCCAGGTCCCGGCAGCCGAAGTCCTCGCGCTCCAAAGCGATCTGGATGGCGGCATAGCGCTCATCCGCATCCTCTGAGGTGACGAAGCGTTCGCAGGTTGCCAGCTCCTCCGCCCGCTGACCGACGAGTTCTTCAAAGCTCTGGGCTTGAGCCGGTGAGAACAGCACTGACGCCGCCAGGGCCAAGCCCGCCAGAGCACACACCGCATACGATCTCATGAGAGTAGACATGGGTCCCCTTTCTCTTTGGGTAAAGGTGCTACGGAAGGAGGCGGGCTCGGGTGACTTGCACGAAACCACTCTGCGCCGCGCACTCCACTTCAAACCAGGGTCTGCCGCTGAGCCTTTGGCGCACGCGCAGCACCTGGCCTGCTCTCAAACGGACGATCACTGCACTGAATGTATTGGGTTCAGCGTAGCAAGTGGTGTTGGCCGTGAGTTGAATCTGCCGACCGGCCAGCGGGGGCGCGTCTGCGTCCGGATCTGGCTCTTCGGCGTTCGATGTGTCTGGTTGAGGCTCGGTGCCCGGTGCCTGAGTTGGCTCATCGTTGGACGAGCGGGTTTCGGGCTGTGGCTTCTGCACGACGGTGTCGGGCTGACCGGCAGGATCCGTCGCCGGCTCACCCTGCGTCTGCGCCTTGGTCGGCGGGTCTTGTCGGATTGGTGGGACCGAGCCACTGGCCCAGTCCCAAAGCCGTGTGCCCATCCCTGTCCCAATGCCCGTCAGCACGGCCAGCAGCACCGTGCCAAGGACAAGCCAAATGGAAAAGCGGCCGCCGCCGCGATCCGTCGCCATAGGCCTGCCCCCTCCCCCTTATGCGCGCTTTTGCCGTCAATATGCTCGCTGATCGCGCAGGATTTGTCGAGATCGTCATGAATGCGCTCTTGCAGCATTGTCGCGATCATGCGACACGTGTCGTACATTAGCGTCAAAGGTCGAGAGTTATGGCGAAACCGTCTGAGTCTGAATTGAAATTGCTGAAGGTCCTCTGGCGGGGCGGGCGCATGAGCGCGCGCGAGCTGCATGATGCATGCAGCGCGCAGACGGGCTGGGGCTCGTCCACGACACGCAAGCTGCTGGACCGCATGGTGGAGAAAGACCTGGTCACGGTGGACACCGTGCACGGGGTGAAAGTGTTCCTGCCGGCCGCATCCAAGCTGGAGACCATTGCAGGCCTGGTGCGGGATTTCTCCCGCAATGTGCTGGACATGGACGACCCCTTTCCGGCCGCTGCCTTCGCGCGCAGCGGCCTGATCGACGCGGATGAAATCGCCGACTTAGAGCTGTTGCTTCAGGATTTGGCCGAAAAGGCCGATGGGTCGGAGGCGGAGCAATGATCGCTATGAGCTTTATGGATTGGGTGGTGCTGGCCGTACTCGTCCTGCCTTTGGGGTGGAGCGGTGGGGTGTGGGCGATCCGCCGGCTGACCATGGCGCCCACAACCATGCCTGATGAGCGGGCGCAGCGGTTCGTGCTAGCGGCCATGATCGCGCCCGTGGGGATTGGAGCCCTCGTTTTCGCGGTGGCGGCACTGTTGCCGGAGCAGATGGCGCACTTGCCAGCGTTTGAGAATGGAGGACTGCCAGGGGTGTTCAGCAGCGAGAACGGAACCGTTGTGCCGCCTCCGGTGGATCCGGCGCCGGTGTTTCCGCTGCTCCGCTGGGTGGCCGTGCTGTATGGGCTCGGCGTTTTGGTGGGGACGGTGCGGCTCGCTCATGCACAGATGATCTTGAACCGGATCGTCCACCGCGCTACGCCGCTGCCTGACGCTCTGCCCCTGGATGCACTGGACCAGGATGCACGAGATCAGGAGACGCTAGATGAGGGAGCCCCGCGCCATCCGCGTGCGGCCCTGGTGGAAACCGCGGACACGATCACGCCTTTCGCCCATTGGAGCGGCCTGATCGTGCTGCCTGCCGTACTGCGCAGGGTGTTGTCCACGCGCCAGCTCAGCCTGGTGATCCGCCATGAGGCGGCGCATATGCGCCGGGGCGATCCGCGCTTGTTTCTGGCGCTCGCCTGGCTCGATGTGCTGGCCTGGATGAATCCGTTCGTGCGCTGGCAGACCCAGCAGGTGCGCCTGACCGCCGAACTGGCCTGTGACGCGCAGGCCCTTGGCCCTGCGTCCCCTCTCATGCGCAAAGCCTATGCGGAAGCGCTCGTGACGGCTTTGAAGCATACCGCCGGGAACGCTCTGCACAGCGCCCCGGCGGTCTTCTCAACCCGGACCAAAGGAGAGTACCGAATGAGAATAGCCGCGATCATGCAACCTTCCGGCGCCCGTCGCAAGGGCCTGAGCTGGCGCGCCCAAGGCCTGTTGGCGGCCCTGGCCGTGCCGCTTCTCGCGGGGCAACTGCTGTCCGCCCAGGCCGCCTCCACCAACACTGATGCCCCGGCCTTCGCCGTGATGCCGCTCGATGGTCGGGTCTCCAGTCTGTATGGAGAGCGCCATCATCCCATCACCGGGCAAATGGTTCACCACCATGGCGTTGACATCGCCGCCCCCATGGGCACCGCCATTGTGGCCCCCGCGGCCGGGACGGTGCGGCGTGTCCGTCCGTCCAATGAAGGCTATGGCAATTTTCTGGAGATCGACCACGGGGGCGGCTATGTCACCCGCTATGGCCAGTTGCAGAGTTTCGAAGTGGCCGAAGGGGATCGCGTCTCCGCCGGACAGATCATTGCCCGGGTCGGATCAAGCGGCCGCTCCACGGGGCCGCACCTGCATCTGGAAGTGATCAAGGATGGGGAGCGGGTGGACCCGGCCACGCTCCTCACCTTGCCGCAACAGCGTCCGCTGAACCGGTAAGGACCGCGTGAGTATAAGGCCGCGGCCGAGGGCGGGGATCCGTGTAAGGCGATCCGTCCGGACGCGGCCTTTCAACGGGGTCGGCCATCCCGGTTATCCGAAGATGGACCAGCCGGTTTCTTGCGCCAGGTGCTCTAGCGCCAGAGTGCCCGCCAGGGAGTTACCGGCAGGCGTTAAGCCGGGCGACCATACCGCAATGGAGGCTCGCCCCGGCGCAATGGCGAGAATGCCGCCACCCACGCCGCTCTTGGCCGGGAGCCCCACATGAAAGGCCACATCGCCCGATGCGTCATAGTGGCCGCAGGTCAGCATGAGGGCCAGGATCCGTCGAGCGTTCTGGGCGGAACAAATGCGCTGTCCACTGACCGGATCAACGCCGCCATGGGCCAGATAAAGCCCGGCACGCGCAAGCTGGCGGCAGCTCATGGCGAGAGCACATTGGTGAACGTAAACCCCAAGGGTGGTCGCAACCGAACCCGTCAGGATACCGAAGCTCTTCATGAAATGCGCCAAGCTCGCATTGCGGTGGCCGGTCTGTGCCTCCGAGGCCGCCACATCCCTGTCGATGTGCACATCCGGCGACTGCGTGAGATGGCGGGCGAAGGCCTCAATCGTGGCGATGGCAGGCTCGGCGCTCGCGCCGGTGACCAGCAGATCCGTCACGGCGAGCGCACCAGCATTCAGGAACGGATTGCGCGGGCGCCCCTGTTCCCGCTCCAACTGAACGATGGAGTTGAACGCCGTGCCCGACGGTTCACAGCCGACGCGGTTCCACACCGCATCCCCCGAGGTCTCCAGCGCTAATGTCAGGGTCAGGACTTTTGAAATGCTCTGAATAGAGAACGCCATATCCGCATCGCCTATGGCAGCGGTCTCGCCGGACGGCGTGGCGATGGCGATCCCAAAACGCTGTGGATCCACACGGGCCAGGGCGGGGATGTAATCCGCCACCCGGCCCTGACCAATGGCAGGCGCAATTGTAGTGTGAACATGGGCAAGCAGGGCCGAGAGCGTCATCATGGGCATCCATTGCAGGGTGTCGGACCCGACGCTCTTACGCATGCTGGGCGGTGAGGGCAAGCGGTGGGCAGGGACGGGCATCGTCTTCTGATACCAAACGGTCCGGCCATGCTTTGACCATGAGGACCGCGATAAGCCGCATCACGGCGCCGACGAATGCGGCAGTGATGGCCTCTTGCCCGTTTTTTAAGCGCTAGTTCTTAGGCATTGCCTGCCAAGTGAGCAATTTTCGTGCTCGCAGAGTCCGTTAATTAGAATTTTATGTTGCTGCGTGTCGTGGCCGATGAATAGCCTTGCGGGTAGGCGCGGCGATCTTTGCCGAATGGGCCGCGCTGTCAATCACGCCGGAGACGTCGGCGTGGGGTCGCACACAAGGCAGACATCCGCCACCGGACCATCGCCCGAAAAGGCGGGCCGGCGCGCGGATGAGGGGACAGTCCATCCCGCATCGCCTCGACAGGGTCAGGCGGGATCACACAATAAAGGGATACAGGCATGACCTGCTCACAAACTGTACCGTCCGGTCCGGCCAAGCCGTCCACCATGGCCAGACCGTCCATCCATCGCCACCTCGCGGGCGGCAGCGCCCTCACGGCGGCCCTGATGTTGGGGGCGGCGCTGGCGGTCACGCCCGTCACGCCGGCGCATGCGGATGAATTGTCCGTCTCCACCACGTGGGCGCTGGAGTCCGAGTATATCTTCCGTGGTATTCAGTTTGCGGAGACATCATTTCAGCCGGATATCAGCCTGTCCTATGGCGGTTTCACGCTGGGCGCCTGGGCCAGTATTCCGGTCGGGGACGATGATGTGGCCTTCGGCGACGAAGTGGACATCTATGGCAGCTATGAGACGTCCGTGACGGACTTGGTCTCTGCCAGTGTCGGCTTCACCTATTACATGTTCCCCGATGCCATGAGCGGCTTCTTCGATACGCTCGATGAAGAAGATGGCACGGGCGCCAACACGTTTGAACTGTTCGCGTCCGCCGGGTTTGATGTGTTCTTGTCGCCGAGCGCGACCATCTACTACGATTTCATGTTTGAGACCGTCACGCTGGAAGGCTCCGCCGGCTACTCCTTCCCCATCACCGAGGCTCTGAGCTTCGATGTGGGGGGCACCATCGGCCATGTCATCGATGACGATGATGACGCGGATTACACCTATGCCAGCGTCACCGGCGATCTCGCCTATGCCTTCACCGAGGATGTGTCGGGTGCGGTGGGCGTGCGCTACGGCGCATCGTCCGAGGACTTCTATTTCGGCGATCTGGACGGTGTGCCTGATGAAGGCAATTCCGTGTGGTTCGGCGCGAGCTTGTCCGCGGGCTTCTGAAGCATGCGCATGCGTCAATTGTTCAGGTGAAGGTGGGGATTATGATCAACAGGAAAGTCTTGGGCAGTGCCGGCGTGGCCGGTCTTGCCATGGCGCTGGTGGCACAGCCCGCATGGGCCGCAGTGCCCGATGAAAGCGCTTATGTCTTCAACACGTTCCTCTTCCTTGTCGCGGGGTTCCTCGTGATGTTCATGGCGGCGGGCTTTTGTATGCTCGAAGCCGGGTCGGTGCGATCGAAGAACGTGGCGACCATCTGTCTCAAGAATATCGCGCTTTATGCTCTGGCGGGCGTGATGTTCTATCTGATCGGCTACAATCTGATGTATCAGGATGTGGGCGAGTTCGGCGGTGGCTGGTTCGGCATGCCCGGTCTGTGGAGCCCGGACGATTCAGCCATCGAAGGAGGAGACTTCTCGGGTGGTTATGCCGCGTCCTCGGACTGGTATTTCCAGATGGTGTTCGTGGCGACGACCGCGTCCATCGTGTCGGGCACCTTGGCGGAACGGATCAAGATCTGGCCGTTCCTGATCTTCGTCGCCATTTTGACGGCTCTGATTTATCCCATTCAGGGCGCGTGGAAATGGGGCGGCGGCTGGCTTGATGTCATGGGCTTTGCCGATTTTGCGGGCTCGACCATCGTTCATTCGGTGGGCGGTTGGGCGGCGCTGACCGGTGCGATTGTGCTCGGCGCCCGGGAAGGCCGCTATGGCGCGGATGGGACGATCAATCCCATGCCCGGGTCATCGTTGCCGCTCGTGACGCTTGGGACGTTCATCCTGTGGCTGGGGTGGTTTGGCTTTAACGGCGGCTCGCAGCTCGCCATCGGTTCGGCGGCCGATGCGGTGGCTGTCGCTAATATCTTCGTCAACACCAACACGGCTGCGGCCGGGGGCCTGCTCGTGGCCATGGTGCTCACCCACCTCTTCTTTGGGCGGATCATCCTGTCGACTGTCTTGAACGGAGCGTTGGCGGGCCTGGTGTCCATCACGGCTGCACCAGACACGCCCACCATGGGTCTTGCCTTCCTGATTGGCGGCGTGGGCGGTCTGATCGTGGTGTTCACCGAGCCGCTTCTGGAGAAGCTGGGCGTCGATGACGTGGTGGGCGCCATCCCGGTGCACCTGTTTGCCGGCATCTGGGGAACGCTCGCGGTGGCCCTGACCTATCAGGCGGACGATACGACCATGGCCGAGCAGTTCGTCATTCAGGCGACGGGCGTGGGCGCCATTGCTGGCTTTGTCATCGTCTCCAGCTTGGTGGTTTGGCTGTTGCTGCGCTTCACACTGGGCCTGCGCGCCAGTACCGAGCAGGAGCAGGTGGGTCTCGATATGTCCGAACAAGGTATGAAAGCCTATCCGGAATTTGTCTAAGTCCGGACGAAGCGGGTCGCCAGGTCTCAGTCCCTGGCGGCCCGCCCTTTTTTAGTGATCAAGATCCAATAACCCGTTCAAGAGGCGACCCATGGCCGATACGGCATCTCTTCTTCAGCGCATCCGCGATGACGGCGTGGAATATGTAGATCTGCGCTTTACCGACCCGCGCGGTAAGTGGCAGCACGTGACGTTCGACCAGTCCATGGTGGACGAGGACTTTCTCACCGAAGGCGCCATGTTCGATGGCTCGTCCATCGCTGGCTGGAAAGCGATCAACGAATCCGACATGAATCTGATGCCCGATCTGGGGTCTGCGGTCATGGATCCGTTCATGGCCAAGCCCACGCTGGCTTTGTTCTGCGACGTGCTGGAACCCATGACAAGCCAGCCCTATAACCGCGATCCCCGCTCCACGGCGCGCCTGGCCGAAGCGCATCTGGCCCAGACCGGCATCGGTGACACCGCCTTTTTTGGTCCGGAAGCAGAGTTCTTCATTTTCGATGACGTGCGCTGGTCGGTGGAGCAGAACGACACTGGCTTCACTTTCGACTCCACGGAAGGCCCGTATAATACGGGGCGGGATTATCCGGGGGGTAATCTGGGGCACCGGCCGGGGCCGAAAGGCGGTTACTTCCCGGTGCCGCCGGTGGATTCAGGCCAGGATATCCGCTCTGAAATGCTCTCGGTCATGACGGCCATGGGGTTGGAGCCTGAGAAACATCACCACGAGGTGGCGCCTTCCCAGCACGAGCTGGGCATGAAATTCGCGCCCCTGACCCGCATGGCCGACAAGATGCAGATGTACAAATATGTCGTGCATCAGGTGGCCGCCGTGCAGGGCAAGACCGCGACCTTTATGCCCAAGCCCGTCTTTAACGACAACGGGTCGGGCATGCATGTGCACCAATCCATCTGGAGCGGTGGGGCCCCGGTCTTCGCCGGCTCGGGCTATGCAGATCTGTCGGAGACGGCGCTTTACTATATCGGGGGTATTCTGGCCCATGCTAGGGCCTTGAACGCCTTTACCAATCCGAGTACGAACAGTTATAAACGCCTGGTGCCGGGCTATGAGGCGCCGGTGTTGCTCGCTTATTCCTCGCGCAACCGTTCTGCCTCTTGCCGGATTCCCTACAGCCCCTCTCCCAAGGGCAAGCGCATGGAAATCCGCTTCCCCGATGCGATGGCCAATCCGAATCTGGCCTTTGCGGCCATGTAGATGGCCGGCGTTGATGGCATTGAGAACAAGATCCATCCGGGCGATCCGCTGGACAAGGATCTTTACAATCTGCCACCGGAAGAATTGGTCCAAGTGCCGCATATCTCGCGGTCCCTGCGGGAGGCGCTCGTCCACCTGGATCGGGATCGGGCCTTCCTCACCAAGGGTGGTGTGTTCAATGACGATCAGATTAACGCCTATATCGAACTGAAGATGGAGGAGGTGATCCGCTTCGAGACCATGCCTCACCCGGTCGAGTTCGACATGTACTACAGCGCCTGACAGGCGCAGGCGAGAGGGCATGAAAAAGGCCAGCCACGGGTTCCCGTGGCTGGCCTTGTCATTTGCATCACCTGGTTGATTAGGTGATGAGGTCGGGATAGCTCACATCGCTGGCATCCAAAGATGTCACGCGAGACAAGATGATCTCGTCGTCGCCATTGCTGATGATCATGCGGCCGAATTGGACGGTCACATTGGCGTCGTTCTCGTCGATGACTTTGTCGCCATTGGTGTCCAGACCAAAGCCGGCGTTTTGGAACTGCGGAATAAAGCCCAGAATTTCCAGCGTGTCCGTCCCGCTGCGGAAATCCAACACCATGTCGGAGCCGAAGTCGGTCTGGAAGTCGAACTGGAAGGTGTCTTCACCGCCACCACCGATGAGCCAGTCGTCACCCGCGTCGCCGTTCAACAGGTCATCCCCACCGCCGCCGAGGAGCTTGTCGTTGTCATCGCCGCCGAACAGGAAGTCGTCCCCGCTGTTACCGAACAGCAAATCCCGGCCGCCATCGCCCCAGACATAATCTTCATCGGCGCCACCGCGCGCGATGTCGATCCCGTCGCCGCCGAGAATGGCATCGTTCCCGCTGCCGCCGCGGATATCGTCAAAGCCGAGACCGCCCACGAGAATGTCGTTACCGCCATTGCCGAAGATCTCGTCATTGAACAGACCAAAGCCGCTAAAGAAGCCAGAGCCGCCGAAGAAGCCGAAATCCCCCCCGCCGAAAAGCGGATTGTCGCCCAGGGGCGGTTCGTTGAAGGCGAGCGACATGGCCTGTGACACGCCCAGCGAGCCCAGAACCGCGTCGTCCTCCAGATCCATGGTTTCCAGATCAAAGCCCGTTGTGGGCAGCAAGTCCGTTTCGCCCAGCACTTCGAGTAGCGTATCGAAGATCGCAGTGCCGAAGAGCGAGTAGTCACCGAAAATGATGTCGATATCGGCACCACCGCGCAGAGTGTCGCCGCCGATGCCCCCGAAGATCAGGTCTTCGCCGGCGCCGCCATCGATCGTGTCGCTGCCCTCATTGCCGAAGATGAAGTCGTTACCGTCCTGGCCATTGAGGATGTCATCAGAATTGGAGATCCCGAAGCCGCCAGGCAGACCACCCCCATCGGGCAGGCCCTTGTCGCCGAAAATGGTGTCGTCTTCCGCACCGCCATCGATCTCGTCATCACCGCCACCGCCGAAGAGGATGTCTTCCCCGTCGGAGCCAACAATGTCGTCCGGCCAGCCGAAGGGGTCGGGCAACACCACGTCTTCGATCTTGGCGATACGACTGGACAGCGGCAGGCGCTCGGCGAAGGGATCTGCCGAGCCGATGATCAGGGCGTTGGGATCAATGTCCGTGTCCGGATACCCGTCACTGTCAAGGCCGACCGGGATCAGCTTGCGCACGCCATAGGCCACCGACCCAAACTGGCCGTCCGCGCCAGTGACATCCACAATGGAGAAATCCGTGCCGTTGGTGCTCTGCAGCAACAGTCCGTTTTCATTGTTGAAATCACCGATATAGAGGGTGTCCCCGACAACCGCCATCTGCCACGTGTAAGTCAGGCGGTCTACACCGACGGCACCCAGCTCGCTGTCGAGCTCGCTGTCAAAGCCATCCGTGGTAATCGTTTCCCAGGACTCACGGTCCATGGGTGTCTTGGTGCGGAACAAGCTGGTGCCGCCCCCGTAGTTGACGCTGCCGATGTAAAAGTAGCCGTCAAACTCGATCATCTGCATGACGCCATCATCGTCAATGGCGACATTCTCCGGCGTGACATCGACCAACGGAGGCCAACCGCCGATATCGAGCTTGTAAAGGCCGTAGGGCGCCCAGGTCCCGATATAGACATCCCCTTCGAAGGTGAACGTCTCTGCATGGGTCAGGGCGGGGGCGGGGGTCACGAAAGTCCACTCGCCGTCCTTGTCATACGTCCAGAGTTGGGCGCCTGTGCCGTTTGTGTTCTCGGTGCCTACCAGAAGCACGTCTTCATCGCCCGGCCCCTTGATCACTTCCATGGAACGAATGGAACTGTTCCCGGCATCCGGGTCGAGCGGCCCACCGGTCAGTTCTTCCCAGTTTTCCCCGTCGGAAGAGACCAGGATCTTGGCCGGATTGTTGCTCGCATTCAGCACATTGTAGATCAGCCCACGGGATGTACTGGCGAAAATCTGTCCGTTGAAGGACGCCATTTCCCGGAAACCAGCATCCCCGTCGTCAATGGACGGATGATCAGCGTTCACCATCTCGGTCCAAGTCTGGTCAACGAAATCATACTTCCAGATTTCGCCGCCATTGGACTGGATGGTCTTCGGCAGATCCGTGTTGAGGATCCCCAATAGGTCGCTGGTGCCGAAACCGCCGGCTTCGGTCCGGGTGATGATGGTCAGCAGGGCACCAAAGACACCCACATAATCCAGTTCGACGTTGAACGTACCGACATAGAGTTCCTCGATATCGTCCGCGTCGTCGCCGTCGAAGAGTTGGGCGGTCCAAGTGTATTTGTTTGCTGGATCCCCAAATCCTGGTGCGTCTGTGATCTCAGTCAGGGTCGGTACCGGGTCTGCGCCCGGCTCATAAATGAACACCTGTGTCCCGAGATCGGGAATATCACTGCCGAAAAGCGGAATGGTCATGGGACTGGCCCCCTCTACACATGGCTGCTGTTACACATGGCTGCTGTGCCTCTGCTTCTCGACGGTAAGTCTTAAGAGAGCATGAGCGAGCAGCGGATACCGTTCGTGACAGGCACTGCGCGAGTGCCTCATCCCCCCTCCTGAACCAGTGTCCCATTGCGGCTGGGCGCCTGGTATTCGGGGCCGTGATGGCTCCGCACCGTTGCGGACCTGACCGTATGGTTAATGCATTGGCAAGATCACTGCCAAGTCTAAATGGCGGGTAATCTGGACGCACGGCACCGCCCGGTAGAAATCCGGAGTCCTTCTTTGAGAGAGATCTCACCCCGTGCGCGGCGCATCGGGCGAATGGGAGGCGGGCCTGCGACGATCATTTTATGGTACGTCTGCGCCCTGCGCATGCGGCGCGACGGGCGGGGGGAACGGGTATGAACGGCGGATGGAACGGCGGGCGCGGGCTCATGGCTGTGCTCATTCTGCTGGGCGTGAGCGCGCTGCCGGCACCGCCAGTGCAGGCGGGGCAGGCTGTCGAAGTCCTTGTAGAGAATGACTTTTTCGGGCCGCGCCGGGGCGGTCTGACCGACCGCTACTACTCCTCCGCCCTAAAGGCATCTTTCAAGCAAAGTGAAGCGGATCTGTCGGCGCCCGGTCGCTGGTTGGCGCGCACCCTGTACGGGTCAGCCACGCTGGACCGCTTCGAGACGGAGGCTTTCTCGCTCGCGCACTCCTTTTTCACACCAGAGGAGTTGGAGAGCGCGGCAGAGCAGCCGGGGGATCATCCCTGGTCCGGCTGGTTGCGCCTCTCTTATGATCTGAGCGTCCGTCATGACGGCATAATTGACACCACCCATCTGTCCGTTGGGGTCGTCGGGCCGGCGGCGCAGGCAGAGCCGCTCCAGCGCTGGTGGCATGCGATCATCAACGATCCCACGCCGCGCGGCTGGGACAATCAGCTTAAGAACGAAGCGGTGGTGCAGGGCAGCTGGGAGCGGGCCTGGCCGCGTTTGCCGCTGTTTTCGGTCGCGGGTCTGGAGGCCGATCTGGTCCCGCTGACGGAGGTGACAGTAGGGAACGCGCTCATCCAGGCAAGCGCCACGGCGCACATGCGGTTCGGGCAGGGCCTGCGTATGGATGGCGGCGGCCCGCGCCCCGGTCCCGGACGGCCCAGCGCGGGGGTTTACACCCCACGCGGCGAGGGCCTCGGGTGGTATGTGTTCGCGGGGGCGACGGCGCGGGGCGTCGGGCGGTCGCTGTTCATTGAGGGCAATACGCTGCGTGACAGCGCAGGTCTCGATGCAGAGCATTTCGTCCATGACGTGTCAGCGGGCGTCGTGCTCGAAACGCGCCGGGGTCGCCTCAGTTACAGCTATGTGTCCCGCTCCGAGGAATTCGAGGGACAGAGGGGGCGCCATCGTTTCGGCCTGGTCGGCCTGACCGTTGCGTTCTGACCGTTGCGTTCTGAACGGCCGCGGCCCTTGGCCAGGCTTGGCGGGGTGTCGCGAGCATGAACAGCCGGGCCCGATGGGGCAGACGCAGGCCTGTCTCATGGTCTGGCTCACAAGCCCGTGGGATCGCTGACGGCCTGTGCCGGATCGGGATCCGCTGCTTTACGGCGGGCGGCAGGCGTGGTTTTCTACGCGATGGGCGTTTTTAAGGCAGCGCAAGGCGGTTTTCATGGGCGTGACATCGGTTTTTGGAAACAATGGGGCGAGGTGGGGTGCCACAATGCGCGGTATCGCGCTGGGTGCTGCGCTGGTGTGGGCGGCGAGCCTCCACACGCCGGCTTTGGCCGCTGATGATGCGTCCGTGTCGCTGAATGAGGCGTTGCAGACCTGCTCTGGGATTGAGGACGACGCGGCACGGCTCGCCTGTGTGGATGTCATCCTCAATCGCTTGGATACGCCGGCGACCCCGCCGCCGCCGCCTGTCGTGCCGGCCCCTGTTGCTCCAGCGCCTGCCGAACCGGCCGTGGCGCCCCCTGTGGCTCCGGCTCCCGCCGTGACGCCGCCGCAGGAACCTCGCGCCGCCCCGGTGCGCCGCGCCGCGCCGCAGCGCGCACTGGTGGATCTGCACACCTTGCATAGCGGACGCTTGCCCGAGACACGGCCCGACTTGTTCGGGGCGAAGGATCTGTCACCGGAGGCCTTCTCCACCTTGATTGACAGCCTGGACGGCGACATCGTTCTGGATGGCGAAGAAGTTCAGAGCATCACCATGACGGTGGAACGCCACGGCTACACGCGCCGCGGCAAGGCCTATGTGGTGTTGGAGAACGGTCAGATCTGGCGCGCCACCCGTGCGGGTCGCCTGGCGTTCAGCACCCGGACCACCCAGCAGGCGGAAATTGTCCGCGGCTGGTTGGGCGCCTTCCGCATGAGCCTGGATGGCGGCCGCTATGTGGCGGTCGAGCGGGTCAAGTAAGGGATGGCGCCGTCAGGGCATGGTTTCGTCAAGACGTGGTTTCGTCTGCGGGCGCTTCTGGGGTAAGGCCCAGCAAGCGCCGCAGGCTTGCGTCCAGCGTGGCCCGGGCCTGTGTAATCGTCAGGCCCTGCACGGTCCGCAGTCGATCCCACGTTTCAAACGCCACCAGAGCTTCTATGGCCGGGCGCATGGCGGCGGGCTGATCAGCGACTTCCGGTAACGCCACATAAAGTGCGTCTTTAAGCTGAGCACCATAGGTGGCACGCGCGCGTTGCAGATAGGGCGATGTCCACAGCCGGAGATCCGTAGCCTGACGGAACATTTTCGTCCGCTCAAAGACACGCGAGCGGCGCTGAACCAGGGCGCCGAGGCGGTCTTCCAGCGGGTCGCTGGTCACCGGTGGATCGATCAGCGACAGCACCAGATCGTGCACCTGCTCGTTGATCACCCGGTAAAGCGCTTCCATATCCTGGAAATGGCGAAACACAGTGCGGTGTCCGACGCCGGCGCGTTCGGCCACTTGCTGGCCCGTCGGCACCAGGTGACCTTCATCAATCAAATCGAGCACGGCCTGCGCAATGCGCTCGCGTGTTTGGGCGCTGCGGTTCAGGCGACCATCGGTTGACTCATGGTCATTGGCAGGCGGATGAGCACGGTCACTCGTTTTACTGCGCATAGTCCCTCGTCGGGCTCATGGCGGTGCGCAACGAACGCATCGCTTAAGCATCAACTATAGCAGGGCTTAGCCGCGCGCGGGAAGGGCCCGTATCCACTGGTCCTGCGCATCTGCGTCGAGGAGGAGCGATATTTTAATCTTGATACAGACGAAAAGTTATCTGTCTGCAAAATGATCAGCCGATGGCTTTTGCCAAAACGGTTATCAGCGTTGTGCAGGGCACACCCCATGGCGGGTATCGCCATGATATGGTCACGCGAAGCGGTAGCATGGAGCCGATGATTATCAGGATCCTTGGAAGGAGTACGCCGCATGCCGTCCGTTTCCAGAAGAACCTTTTGTCACTCTGTCCTTGCCACCGGCGCGGCCTGGCCGGTCGCAGGCTGCGGCACGTTGCTTTATCCGGAACGACGCGGCCAGCGGGGTGGGCGGATCGATCCGGCGGTCGCGATACTGAACGGGATCGGCCTCTTGTTCTTCATCATTCCCGGAGCGGTGGCTTTCGCGGTGGATTTCATCACCGGCGCCATTTATCTGCCCGGGACCGCCTCGCGTGACAGGCCGGACGGGGTGCGCACCGTGATCTTTGACGGTCGTCTCACACCGGAGCGGTTGACAGATCTTCTGTCGGCTGAGTTGCCCGCCCGCCCGGTCGATCTGAATGACGCCACCGTGAGACGGTGGGACGAGGCCAGCCGTGCGGACATCGCCGCCTGGACCAGGCAAGTCTGAGCCGCGCCAGTAACCGGTCAAACGCTGCTCAATCAAACGATGCCCAGTCAAACGTTGCCCAGTCAAACGTTGCCCCGTCAAGCGATGCGCCGCTCACACAAGCGGCTGCTCAAAACGGGCAGGGCACCTCGAAACGGTGTCGTTGCCCCCCGGTCGGATGGTGCACGGTCAAGCTTTCCGCGTGCAGATGCAGCCGGTCGGCCGCCTGAAACGCGGCCTCATGGGCATAGAGTGGGTCACCCAGGATCGGGTGCCCTAAGCTCAGCATGTGCACGCGCAATTGATGCGACCGGCCGGTGATGGGGTGCAAGTGCACCCGCGTGGCGGTATCTTCCCAGCCGATCACTTCCCAATCGGTGATGGCGGGGCGTCCGCGTGTGTGGTCCACCATCTGGCGCGGCCGATTAGGCCAATCGACGATCAGAGGCAACTCGATACGGCCCCAGTCCCGATCCGGATGACCGTGAATGCGCGCCACATAGGTCTTGGCAGTTTTGCGCCGCTCGAATTGTAACCCCAGATGCCGGTGCGCCTGGGCATTCAGCGCCATGACGATCACGCCGGATGTGTCCAGGTCCAATCGATGCACGACCCGAGCGTCAGGAAAGCGCTGTTGAACGCGGGTCTTCAAACTATCCGCGTGTTCTTCGGGCCGTCCGGGCACGGTCAGCAGACCGCTGGGCTTGTTCAGTACCAGGATGTCTGCATCCTGATGCAGGATATCCGGCGGGCCCGGCGGCGGAGCATAGACAAAGGGCCGCGCCAGCGGCGGCGCGGGGGGCTGCGTCATGCTCACCCGTCTTTCGGGTCTTTGGCGTCGGTGGCCTTGGTTTCGGTGGCCTGAGCATCGCTGCTGGTGCCGGCGTCGCCTTTGGTCGCCGCGGCGGTCTCCTGTGTGGCGGGGCTGGCATCCTCGCCCGTTGCTGCCGCGTTTTGCGCCGAGTCTTGTTTAGCCTGGGCCTCTTCTTCCGCCGCCAGATGCGCCTTAGCCATTTGGCTGACCATCACATGATTGGTTTTGCCCGTACCCAGCAGCGGGATATCATCCACATGGATCACCCGCTTTGGCACCGCCAGCACCGACACCCCATGCGAGCGAGCCCAGGCCAGCATCTCCGTATGGTTTGCCTTCTCACAATCGGTCAGCAGAATAATTTGCTCACCCTTGCGCTTATCGGAAATGGCGACGGCGGCGTGCATGTTCTCTGGCCAGATGGCGGAGGCACAGTTCTCCACCACGGTCAGCGAGACCATCTCGCCACCGATCTTGGCGAACCGTTTCAGCCGGTCACGGATGGTCACATAACCGTCGTCATCGATGGAGACCACGTCGCCGGTATCGTGCCAGCCCTCATCAAGCTGTTGGATTTCGCCCGGATTGGCTTTGGACAGATACCCGCTCATCACATTGGGTCCGCGCACAAACAGTCGGCCCGCATCGCTCAGCCCTTCTACGGGCTCTAGCTTGACTTCCACTTCCGGCAGCATGCGCCCCACCGTGCCCGGTTGAATATCCCCCGGCTGATTAACCGCAAGCACCGGTGCTGTTTCGGTCACGCCATAACCTTCCAGCACATCAAGATCGAAGCGGCGTTTCACATTGGCGCGTGTTTCATCGCGCACCCGTTCTGCGCCGCATACGGCAAAGCGCAGGCTCTGCAAGTCATCATCGCTGCTGGCGCGGGCGTATTGTTGCAGGAAGGAGTCGGTGGCGAACAGGATCGTCGCTTCGGTTTCGCGGATGCGTTTGGGGATGATCTTCACTTGCAGCGGCGAGGGATGCAGCACGGCTTTCCGCCCACTGATGATGGGGAACAGCGTGCCCGCCGTCAGCCCATAACTGTGAAAGGTCGGCAGCGGGTTGAAGATGATGTCCCAGGTCTCCAGGGTCACATGGGCGTTGATTTGGGCGATATTGGCCAGCACATTGGCATGGGTCAGCACCACGCCCTTTGGGTCGCCTTCTGTGCCGGAGGTGAACAGGATGACCCCCGGATCGGAGGGGCGCGCCTGGCGCTGGATCAGCCAGGGTGCGAAATTGCCCACCACCGCGCGCACCTTGTCCACGACCGACAGGGACTCGCGCACGTCCTCAAGATAGACAAGCTCCACATGCTCCTTCAGGCTCGCTTCCACCTCCTGAAGATTGCCCAACTCGATGAACTGGTGCGCCGTCAGCACTTTGGTCACTTGTGCGGCTTCGCACGCGGCGCGCAGATTGCGCGGACCGGCGGTGAAGTTCAGCATGGCCGGCACGCGGCCATAGGCGTGAACCGCGAAGAAGGTCACCACCACGCCCACGCCGGTGGGCAGCAGCACACCTACATTCTCCCCGCGCTTGGTCATGCGTGCGATAGCGCTGCCCAGCCCGAATGCGGCCTGGATGATGTCGTTATAGGTCAGCGTGCGCCCGTCCGCGTCTACGGCGATGTCCTTAGCGCCGCCGAACTGGCTGCGCGCACGCAGCAGGGCTGAGAAAAGACTGCGCTGCGACTCGCGCTCGATCAATTTGGCGATGGAAGTGTTCAAGGCCCGCTCCTGGCTTCGTCCCGGTTTTATGATGCGTATTTGGACATCACTTTA
This sequence comes from uncultured Alphaproteobacteria bacterium, assembly GCA_964625525.1. Taxonomy (GTDB): domain Bacteria; phylum Pseudomonadota; class Alphaproteobacteria; order JAJFIK01; family JAJFIK01; genus CAZVEE01. The sequence goes on from CAZVEE010000023.1 coordinate 40,610, forward strand.
CACATCGGGGCGCCATGCCGGAAATACGAACCGCAGATCAAAAAAGGGCGGCGCGGGGATTTCCCGCACCGCCCTGATGGTTTGGCTCAGCCGTCGCTTCAGGCGAAGCTGAAGGTATCGCTGGTGGAATACGCGTCCAGATTGTCCAGGAACCATTCCACCGCCGCATCCGCGTCCGCGATCTTATAGCCCTCCGGCTCCACGCCCGGATAGTAATCGGGCAGGCTGTCGGCACCCGTCACATCCTCGCCCGAGGTCTGGAGGATCTCCAGGAATTCCTCCTCGGTGAGCGAGCGCCCAAGTGTCGTCTGCGCCGCGTCCTGCAGGCGGGCGGCGACGCCCGACACATACGGGGCGGAGAAGCTGGTGCCGTCGACGGTTAGGCTGCCGCCATAGACATCTTCGATCAGCACATCCTCGCCCAGCGCCGCGATATCCGTGAGGATTTCGCTTGTCTGGGAGAAGTCGCTGAAGCGGCCTGAGTCGTCCACCGAGGACACACCGATGACATTGGGATCGGCCGCGATCACGTTGAGCCCGTTGTCATAGGTGCTACCGCTGTTCCCGGCCGAGACCACCGAGAGGATCCCCAGCTCCGCGATATCCTCAAATTCATCGCTCAGGCTGGTGAGGGTCTCGGAGGTGGCATTGCCGTAGCCCAGGCTGAGATTGACCGCGGCCACATTGTAGTCGGTGCCGTTGTCCACCACCCAGTCCAGTGCCTCGGCAATGTCGCGCATGCGGGCGGAACTACCCCCATCCGGAAATACTTTCAGGTGGATGATGTCCACATCGCTGGCGGTGTTGGTCACCACCTGCGCCACCCAGGAGCCATGGCTGTTGTAGGTGTTATCGAGGGCCGAGTTATCGCCCCGGTGCGCGAAATCCTGGTCATAGATCACGGCCGACGCGTCATAGTCGAGGGAATAACCGTCATCGATAATCACAACGGCGAACCCGTCGCCCGTGAAGTCCAAGGCCTCGTAAGTGGGATCAGGCTGGGGCAGGGGCGCCGGCTCTGGTTCGGGCTCGGGTTCCGGTTCGGGCTCCGGCTCGGGTGGATTGACCCAGCGTAGCCACCAATCCCACCAGCCCTGCGCGCCGACCGGTCCCCCGTCCAGGGCATCCGCGTCGGCCGCCGGCGCGAAGACCGCAAGAGCCGCCAGATCGTCGTCGTCTTCTGCGGGCGTGTCGTCCCCGTCCGCCTCTTCGTCGTCGCGTTCGAACGCCAGAAACGAGTCCTCTTCTGCGGCGTCGAAATCGAAACTGTCGCTGTCGAGAAAGGCCGCCAGGTCAAAGGCGAACCAAACGGTCGCGGCCTCATCCTGGGGGGGGGCGAGGTCTGGATGAGGGGCCCCATCCAGACTGGCCAGCTCGCCAGCGGCGCCGGCATCGGCGCGGACCAGCCACTCCCCGTCGAAAGCTGCAAAACTGCGCATCATCACTCTCCACACTCATGCCGCGTCGGTGGCGGTCAGCCACGCGGTCATGTCTGCCAGGTTGGGATGACCGCAGGGTGCATCCCTTAGGTTTAGACATCGTCAAGATTTGGTCAGTGTTTGCCACGAGTGCGGCATAGTGCAAGATATACGCAGGCGCACGCCGGGCTCCGTCGCCCGGTTTGTATAAAACACCCGGTCAGGCACGAAAAAGGCCGCGGCGGGATGCCGCGGCCTTCTCGCAGAAAGGGTCGAACGCCTTAGAAGCGGCCGCGCAGCGTGAAGCCGTAGGTCCGCGGCTCAGTGGGATAGCCGTCAAGGCTGCCGTCCTGAATGGGCGGATCGAAGATCACGATAGCGGCGTCTTCTTCTGTCAGATTGCGCACCCAGAAGGCCGCTTCGTAAATCTCATCATCCGACCGGATGCCGGCGCGCAGATTGACGAACGTGGTCGCCTCTTGCTCTTTCAGCGGGTCGTTGTTGGTGTCGGTCATGATCGAGGACTTATAGTTCAGCTCGCCGCGCAGGAAGCCGGTCAGCGGCATGCCGATGAGCGGTTCCAGCGGATGCGTGGCGGTGGCGCCGACAATGGCGGTCCATTTCGGCACGCTCGGCACCCGGTCCCCGGTGCGGTCGCACGAGCCGTCGCCATTGGGCGAGGGGTCAGGAGAAGCGATCTGGCAGGGGCCGGTTTCGAAGGACGCGTAGGTGGCATCCGTGTAGGCGATGGCTGCGGTCAGATCGAGCCATTCGGTCGGCGTGGCGAAAATCTCCAGCTCGCCGCCAAAGGTCTCGATTTCACCGGCGTTCTGCAGGAAGAAGCCGGTGCCCACGAACGTGTTGGTCTGGAAATCGTCATAGGTCGTGTAGTAAGCGGCCGCGTTGATGCGCAACATGCCGTTGAACTGATCCGTCTTCAGACCGATTTCATAAGAATCCGATGTCTCCGCATCGAACAGCAGCGGCGCCAGCGGCGGGATGCGGTCGGTGTTCGTACCGCCCGACTTGAAGCCCCGGCCATAAGACGCGTAGGTCAGCGTGTCGTCATCGAGATAGAAGCTGATCTTCGCGGTGCCCGTGAGCTGCTCGTCTTCAAGCGTTTCCTGGGTGCGCGGCTGCGGTGTCAGCGGCGGGAACAGATAGAAGCCTGCTCCGGGCACGAACGCCCCGGCCGGATCGACAAGCGGGTTGGGACCAAGCGGGATGGTCTCGAAGAACTGTGCGTCGATCTCTTTGGTCTCGCTGGTGTAGCGCAGGCCAGCGGTGAGGATCAGGCGCTCTGTGAGAGAATAATCCGCCTGGCCGAAAATGGCCCAGCTTTCCTGGTCCTGGGTGATGCGGTCGAAGGTCCCTTCGCCGGCGGGGTACCAATCCACGGGCAGAACAACGCCGGGCGCCACTTCAATGCCGCCGATCGGCACCAGCCCGCCGGTGGTAATGTTGAGATAGGCGTTGGTGTCATCGCCCACGAGCAGGCGACTGGAGCTATCCACCTGGCGATTGTAGTAGAACGCGCCCACAACATATTGCAGCTTGCCGTCGCCACTGCTGGCCAGCCGGATTTCCTGGCTGAAGGCGTCTTCTTCCACCGTGTTGGCAGTGGACCGCAGCAGGTCCAGATCGGTGAAGTCCGCGTCGATATTGTCGAAGGAATCGAAGATGCGGTAACCGGTGATGGAGGTCAGCGTGTGGCCCGCAATATCCCAGTTCACTTCCGCCGAGATGCCGTAGTCTTCGGTCTCGTTGACGGGGTCGAAATTCGCGGTCACCTCGCGGTCGAAGAAATCGTTCCCGTCCAGAACAGTGCCGCCCAGAAGACCGATCACCTGATCCACGGGACCGTTCAGCACGCTGCCAGCCGCGCAGCAAATCTCATCGATCTTGGAGTAATCCGCGATCAGCTTAACTTCCAGGTCACTCGTCGGTGTAAAGAGGAATTGCAGACGGCCGCCATAACGATTGCGGTCATTGATGGCATTGCCGGTGGTGACATTGTCGTTCACCCCATCGCGCGAGGTGTAAAAGCCACTGATCCGTGCAGCAACTTTGTCTTCCACGATCGGGCCAGTGACCGCACCTTTCACGTTAAACAGGTCGAAATTGCCCACCTGCACTTCACCAAAGCCGCCGAATTCGAATTCCGGTTGGGCCGTCACCACGCTGATGGCGCCGGCGGGTGTGTTGCGGCCGAACAGCGTGCCTTGCGGGCCGCGCAGGATTTCGATGCGTTCGACATCCGTCAGGTCGTTGATGAACGAGCCCTGGCGCGCCCGGTACACCCCGTCCACATAAAGACCCACGGAGGATTCAAGACCGAAATTCTGAGATGAGGTGCCGACGCCGCGCACCACGAAAGACGTGTTGGTGGAGGTCTGGCTTTGGGTCACAACCAGACCCGGCGTATAGAATTGCAGGTCGAAGACATCTTCCACACCCACTTCGGCGAGAAACTCGCCGCTATAGGCGGACACCGCAATGGGCACATCCTGGATGCTCTGTTCCCGCTTCTGCGCGGTGACCGTGATGGTCTCCACCTGCGCCAAGGCGGTTCCCGTCATCAGCAGCGTCGCCAAAGCCGTGCACGCCGCGCCGAACGTTCTCGTATGTCGCATATCACTCGCCCCTGAGGTTCTTGCTTCCTTCGGCGTCCTGTCCGTCACGACACTTCCCTAACGCCTGTTTCCTAAGAGACTATAGATGGCGGTCCGTTAACCCGCCACCGTCATTGACGCAATGACGGCCTCGTGAAGCAAGGAGTGCGCGCGCTATGGCAGACGAGACACAATTCCCTAACGTCATCCTGAGCGACGGAGCTGTGCGCATACCGCTTAGGGACGGCAGCACTCTCGCGGCGCGCCTCTGGCGGCCCGAGGGTTCAGCCGATGCGAGCGTGCCGGTGATCATCGAAAAGAACCCGTATCGCGGGAATGACCTTTTTCGACTCATCGATGAGATGAACTACGCCTATTGGGCGGGGCACGGCTATGCGGTGTTGCGGGTGGACACGCGGGGCTCTGGCGACTCCGATGGTTTGTTGACAGATGAATATACCGAGCAGGAGATCGCCGACACGATCGAGGTGATGGCCTGGGCGCGGGAGCAGGTCTGGTGCGATGGCAAGATTGGTCTGACGGGGTTGTCCTGGTCAGCCTTTCTCGCCATGCGTGTGGCGGCCCGAGTGCCTGCTCAGGTACAGGCGCTGTTCGTCTGCGCCGGATCCGATGACGGCTTTCTCACCGATATTCA